>CADBPG010000053.1 GCA_902796435.1 uncultured Eubacteriales bacterium
AACTGTCTGGGAGTATGATAAACCCCGCTCCTCCAAGGACCACCCGACCATGAAGCCGATCACGCTCATGAGCTATCCCATTAAGAATAGCACCATGACCAACGGCATCGTGCTTGATCCCTTCCTGGGTTCCGGCTCTACGCTGATTGCCTGTATGCAGACGGACCGCATCTGCCGGGGCATCGAGCTTGATCCAAAATTCGTGGATGTCATCGTGAAGCGGGCGATTCAGGAGAACGGCGGCAAATACGATGATGTGTTTGTCATCCGTGACGGCCAGAAGCTTCGCTTTGACGAGGTGGCGACCTTTGAGCCGCAGGAGGTGGAAGCGTGAAAATAGAGCTGATTGCCTATACGCCAACCGCCTCCGGTGTCTGCTGTGATGCAGCAGCGATCTGTACAGCATCTGAAAACGGGTATCGATCCCTCCAGCACTCCCTTGCCTCCGGGCATGAGTCGGTGTTGGAGCACGCTGTGTTTACCTTCCGCGTGGAAGGAGTCAGCAGAGTAACGCTGGCGCAGCTCACCCGGCACCGGCTGGCCAGCTTCTCGGTTCAGTCCCAGCGATATGTGAGGCTGAAAGACCCGGAGCTGGTCATTCCGGAGACCATCCGCAGTTCTGACTTTTCCGCTGAAGCGGAGAGCAGCATGCGCTATATGATGAACCTCTACCAGCGGATGGTGGCGGCAGGCATTCCGGCAGAGGATGCCAGATATGTGACACCACAGGCGGTTCCGACATCACTCATCGTCACGATGAATGCCAGGGAGCTGCGGCATTTCTTTTCCCTTCGCTGCTGCAACCGTGCCCAGTGGGAGATCCGCCAGCTGGCGGATGAAATGCTGAAGCTGTGCCGGAAGGCGGCCCCGACGCTTTTTGAAAATGCCGGACCGGGCTGCATCCGTGGGAACTGCCCGGAAAAGAGATCCTGCGGAAAACCCAGAGCCCGTTCGGACTGGGACTGAATGAAACGGTAACACAGATCATAAGGGGATTTTCCCAGAGGAGTTGAAGTGGGCTATGTAATCCTGATCGCGGTGGCGGTTGTATTCGTTGTGGTTTTGACATTGTCGCTGGCAAAAACAGCGGCGGATCTTGGTGTCAATGCAGAAGAACGTCGGAAAGATGATGAGGCGCAGATTGCGTATCTGAAAGAGTGGAATCGGAAACAGTGTGAAAAGAAGAAACGTTCCTGATTGTCAGTATTCGCCGGTAAATCCCGGTACGCTTTGTTGATAAGGTCAAATCTGGTATTTCGCTCAGATTTATCGCAGAAATGACTTTACTTTTAGGGCCTTCAGAGTGATGTATTACACACCGCAAGAGTAGCGGCACAAGCTGAAAGGAGCGTAAAGTCATGAGGAAATTTGAGAAGAACATTGAAGATCGTAAGCAGCTGGTGAACCGCCTGACAGAGCTGACGGGACAGAGCTCCCGGTACACCTTCGTACCCCGATGCGCCTATGTGGTTGGCAGCTTCACCGTGGAGAAGGACGGAAGCCTGACAATGGAGGACGGAGCCGATGAGCAGGTGCTGAATACCCTGATCGCAGAGAACATGATCGGAAGCGAGATCACAGAGGAAGCGATCATCAGCTCGGCGTCGGAATACAGCACGCAGGAGAATGAGGATGGCGGCATTCACCAAATGCAGGAAGCCACTGAGGATGCGGATGACGCTGCAGATGAGACTGGTCTTACCGCCAGCATTAGTTTTCCGCTGGCCAAGCATACCCCGTCCTCCATCATCAACCTGATCTGCATGATCCACTCAAGAGGTCCACTGCTTTCCAAAGCAACCGATGGAACGTTCGTGGCCACCAAGGAACTCACGGATGACCTGCTGGGCCATCCGCCCTTTGTCACCACTAAGGATGTGCTGACTTTCCTGCGGGAGAGGGAACACTTGGAAGAGGAGCTTAGGGGCCTCTCCTTTGATGACGAGAAGATCACCTTCGACGGCTTCGGGACCTGTGAGGACGCGGATCACCTGCAGACCTTCATGAAACTGGCGGCAGCTATGGATAAGATGGCGATCACGCAGAAGCGGGTACAGGCCAAGAGCGTGGACGACAGCAATGAGAAGTATGCACTTCGGATCTGGCTGATTCGGCTTGGCCTGAACGGAGATGAGTTCAAGGAAGATCGCAAGCGCCTGATGGCCAACCTCACCGGCCATACGGCTTTCCGGTCCGAGGAAGAAAAAGAACGCTGGACGGCCAAACAGACGGCAAAGCGGGATGCCCTCCGGGCCGCGAAAGCAGCGGCTCAGGCGGCGCAGAATGCCGTGTAAATACAACAATTTCCGGGGCAAAATGAGCCGTGATAATTGTCAGATAATTATCTCCAAAATGACTTGCTATATATCCCTTTCAGAGTGATATATGTACACACCGAAAGGGAAAACACACACGGCAGAGCCGAAAGGAGATAAACACCATGACAGAGAAAACCG
>CADBPG010000054.1 GCA_902796435.1 uncultured Eubacteriales bacterium
AAGTGTCTCATACTCATTACGTGGCATTTTGATCATCGAGTCTTGCTGACCGTAATCACCTTGGTTTTACTACCTTCTACTGTAATCGCCAGTTTCTACAGAACGTAGTCACTTGCAACTATTACGTTCTGTCACGACCCATCTCTCCAACATACCGTAATCAAACCTTAACCACTACGTTCTATACTGATCGATAGTCTCTGCAGAAGGTAACCACCCTGCTTTCCGCAAATTTTTTTGATATTTCTCCTCGTTTTGAGCGTTCATTTCAGATTTTTCAGCCTATATTATAATATAAACCATTTCTAAAGGAGGAAACTCTATGTTCTATTTCATGCCCATCGCACAACAATTGCATATGCTCGACCAATGGATCAATGAAGCAGACCGTTCCCTGGCCGATAAACCCGCCGGTTCTTTGTTCCTGCAGTCCTGTCATGGCACTGTTCAATATTACTTCAGAGAAGAAGCCTCTTCCACAAAGTACACCCGTTACATCCGAAAAGACGAAAAGGCGCTGATCCGTGATTTGATCCAGAAAGACTACGACCGAAAGTTTCTGCGACTGGCGTACAAAATACAAAAGCAGCTTGAATCATTGCAAAAGCGGGAAATATCCCGCAGTGCCTCATTCATGTATCGTCCACTGGGTGCGATCTATGACGAGCTTTCTCCTGCAAGGAAAGAACATGTCTCCCCCTATGTCCTCCCCGACTCTTTATATATTGAAAACTGGCTGGCTGCGCCTTATGACAAGCTGCACTTTGCCCCGGAGCAGTCTGAGATCCTGACGGAGAATGGAGAACGGGTCCGCTCCAAAAGTGAAAAGATCCTTGCTGATAAATATGCGCTGATGGGCATTCCCTACTTATATGAAAAGCCGATCAAGCTTATGGATCTGGGGACTGTCCACCCTGACTTCACACTGCTGGACATCAACGAAAGAACGACGGTGCTCCATGAGCACTTTGGCATGATGCATGATGCAGAATACCGTGAAAAAGCTATGTACAAGATCGATTGCTATGAACGCAGTGGCTATTTCCCGGGAAGTGACTTTCTTATAACGTTCGAAGGCAGTGATCATGTCCTAAACACCAAGGCTTTCGACCAAATGCTCCGTTCTCGTTTTCTGTCTTGCAGTTAAAGACACTTGCCATTCTCTGAAAAACCATGTATGATAGTAGCACTAAAGAATTCTGGAGGTATACCCCATGAAAAAACTCGGATTTGGTCTGATGCGGCTGCCGCAGCTGGACTCTGTCAATGCCGCCGCTGTCGACGTCGAGCAGGTCAAGCAGATGGTCGACATGTTTATTGCTAAAGGTTTCACCTACTTTGATACAGCGCTGATGTACAATGGCGGCGCCAGCGAGGCCGTCGCGAAAGAGGCCCTGGTCGACCGGTATCCCCGCAATGCCTTCACTCTGGCCACCAAGATGCACTCTGGTTTCTTCAATTCCGCTGAGGAGCGGGATGCCGTTTTCGAAGGGCAGCTGAAGAAGACCGGTGTCGAGTATTTCGACTATTATCTGCTGCATGGTCTGGAAGCCGATATGCTGGCGAAGCATGAGCAGTTCGACAACTTCAACTGGTTACTGCAGAAGAAGGCCGAAGGCAAGGTGCTGCATGCTGGCTTCTCCTTCCACGACACGCCGGAACTGTTGGACAAGATCCTGACTGACCATCCGCAGATGGAATTCGTGCAGCTGCAGCTGAACTATCTGGACTGGGAAAGCCAGTGGATCCAGTCCCGCGCCTGCTACGAAGTCGCGACGAAGCACGGCAAACCGGTCATCGTCATGGAGCCGGTCAAGGGCGGCACCCTGGCCCGTGTGCCGGAAGAGGTCGAAGCGCTCTTCAAAAACTATGACCCGAACCTGTCCATCCCCAGCTGGGCGATCCGTTTCGCCGCTTCTCTGGAGAACGTCATGGTCGTGCTGTCGGGCATGTCCAACATCGCCCAGATGGAGAACAACCTGAGCTACATGGAGAATTTCCAGCCGCTCTCCGAAGAAGAAAAGGCCATGTGCTTCAAGGCGGCCGACATGATCAACAGCCAGATCGCCATTCCCTGTACCGCCTGCCACTACTGCACAGAAGGCTGCCCGATGCATATCGCGATCCCCGAGTACTTCTCTCTGTACAACGAGGATATGCGCGAGCATCTGGAAGAAAAGGGCTGGACCGTCAACTTCTCCAACTATGACGCGCTGACCAAGGATTTCGGCCGCGCGAACGAGTGCATCGGCTGCGGCCAGTGCGAGGCCGTATGTCCCCAGCATCTGCCGATCATCGAAAATCTGGTGCAGGTATCTGCCCATTTCGATCACTAAACCATGGCATCCAGTCTGATCCATCTGTCCGCGGCACGCCGCATACTGGACCAGGTCCCGATCGCAGATCCGGAGCGGTTCCGTCTGGGGGAGCTTTTGCCGGACACGGCCAGTGACACGCGAAACTCGCCAATAATCCTGCATTACAAAAAAGCGGATCCCGAAAGTGGGATCCGCATCTTCGACCTGGCCGCGTTCCGGAAGCAATTTGCAGATCATATGCAGGACAGCCTCTATCTGGGCTATTATTGCCACCTGATCCAGGACGCGGTCTTCCGCTGGTTCGTCTTCGCCTATAAGCACTTGCAGACCCGGGTCCCGGCCTGGGACGCGGAGACGGTCCAGAATCTATACCATGATTATTCCCTGCAGAATCATCCGCTGATCGACCGGTATCGGATCACGGTGCCCGCCGCGGTGGACCTTTCCGATGAGCCCATCGCCGGGATTCAACCCTTGGACGTGCCGCGGTTTCTCGCGGGTGTCCACGAGTACTTTGTGACACCGGCGCCGGAACCACCGGAGCCCTACATGTATACCTTGGATGATACGGAGGAGTTCCTCGACATCGCCTGTGCCGCGTGCCTTGCGGAGATCGGCCATCTGCAGAACGGTGCCGGCCAGCTGACCGGCCACGAATGGGAATACCGCCACTAAAGGAGTCGCACCATGTCCTATCAATTTTATGGCTGGCAGCAGGCCACCGTACCTGCCGTCACAGATACCTATCCGGGGATCCATACGCCCCAGGACCTGTATGATGCCCTTTCCGGCATCTGGTGTGCGGAGACCTGTGCGCCACGCATGCGCAAGGACTGGACCCCGGAGAATAAGGCCCTGGGCCAGTGCTCCATCACCGCGTTCCTGGTACAGGACATCTTCGGCGGCGACGTCTACGGCATCCCGCTGCCCGACGGCGGCTTCCACTGCTACAACGTGGTGGACGGCCACCTCTTCGACCTGACCAGCGAACAATTCGC
>CADBPG010000055.1 GCA_902796435.1 uncultured Eubacteriales bacterium
ATTCTATGCCAGTGTGCAGGACAGCTCCATAGACAAACAAGGACGCGTCCTGATCAATGCGGATCTGAAAGACCATGCGGAACTGAATAGAGAGATCGTTTTCGTAGGTGTAGATGATCACATTGAAATCTGGAATCAGGAGAAATGGGAACTCTACAATGAAGAATCCTTCGAGACGGATGACGAACTGGCCGAAAGACTGGGACAACTGGGAATTTGATCGTTAAAACGAGGGTGAGACTTAAGTTGAGCGAATACAAACACGTTTCCGTCTTACGAGAGGAGAGCATTGAAGGATTGCAGGTGACCGGAAGCGGCATCTATGTCGATGGGACATTGGGCGGCGCCGGACACAGCAGAGAGATCTGCCTGCGGTTGAACGAGGGCGGCAGGCTGATCGGGATCGATCAGGACGAAGAAGCAATAGAAAACGGGAAAATAAAATTAGCTTCTTTCGGTGACAAGGTCACACTGGTGCGGGACAACTTTAAAAATATAAGCGCCATCCTGGACAATCTGAACATCGAGAAGGCTGACGGATTCCTGCTGGATCTTGGTGTTTCGTCAAGACAGCTGGATGAAGCAGAACGGGGCTTCTCGTACATGCAGGACGCACCGTTGGATATGCGTATGGACCAGAGACAGACAAAAAGTGCATATGAGGTCGTAAACACATATCCGGCAGCGGAACTGGAAAGGATCCTTCGCGACTACGGGGAAGAGCGATGGGCCCGACGCATTGCCGAATTCATCGTCGATGCAAGAAAAGAAACACCGATACAAACGACCGGCGCGCTTGTGGAGATCATAAAAAAAGCCATTCCGAAAAAAGCGCGGGAAACCGGTCCACATCCGGCCAAAAGAAGCTTTCAGGCGATCCGCATCGAGGTCAACGGGGAATTGACTATACTAGAAAAAGCGATCTCGGACATGGTCGACCGCCTGAACACGGGGGGACGCATCTGCGTCATCACATTCCATTCCTTGGAGGACAGGATCGTAAAGCAAACTTTCAAGACATTAGAAGATCCATGCATTTGCCCCAAGGAGTTTCCGGTCTGTGTCTGCGGCCGCAAGCCGAAGATCAGGATCATTACAAAGAAACCGATCCTGCCGGGAACGGAAGAGCTCGAGGGTAATCCGAGAGCCCGCAGTGCAAAGCTGCGCATTGCGGAAAGAATATAGAGAGATAACTAAAGCAGCAAAACGGGAAATGGGGAGGTGAGCAGCGTGGCGGAATCGAATGCAGTAGAAGCATTAGATAGTTTTTTTGAAGATTGGGTTTCGGATATCGAGTACAATATCCTGCAGACTTCAGCTGTACCGGAGCCGGTAGAAACACCGGAACGACCGGAGCCGAAACGCCGTGAGCGCAAAGCCCCGGAACGTAAGGTCCGGATCAGAACGCTGCCTGAACAAAAACCTGCAACCAGGACCCGTCGTGACAGAAGCAAAGGGTTGTTCCTGGTCAGCGCATTTATTCTGCTGATCGGCGCCCTGAGCATCGTTGCCTCTTATTCAGACGTATATTCCAGAAAAGCACGCATCTCCGCGTTAAAAGAGGAGATCGAGCAGACCCGCCTGAGTAACGGGGCCGACGTGATCCGTGAGAATCCGATGCAGGACATGAACGCACTGTACACGTACGCTGTAGATGAATTGGGCATGCAGGAAGCTGACAGCGCCAATACGGTCTTTATCCAACTGCCCCAGCAGAGCTATACAGAACTGCCGGCAGGACCGCAGGAGCAGACATCCCGAGTCCGATTCCACTGGTTTTCATAAAAACAAGCCGCTTTTTTCTGAAAGCGGCTATTTTACATATTTACATTTGGAGGCTATTCATGGTCAGAAACAGAAACGAGGCAAAAGAACTGCGGAACCTGCGCGTGATCATCGCTGTGTTGATCATCTGCATGGGAGCTCTGTTCCTCAGAGTCGCCTGGATCAAGGCGGTCC
This sequence comes from uncultured Eubacteriales bacterium, assembly GCA_902796435.1. Taxonomy (GTDB): domain Bacteria; phylum Bacillota; class Clostridia; order Lachnospirales; family Bianqueaceae; genus RUG159. The sequence continues at coordinate 1,960 of CADBPG010000055.1, forward strand.
ATGGCTCGGAATATGAGATCGCGGCAGAACAGCAGCAGATCCTGCAGACGGATACAACGATCCCCGCACTGCGCGGCACGATCCAGGACATCAATGGTCAGACCCTGGCCAAGAGTGAACGGGTCTACAACGTGATCCTGGACTGTAAGATGATCCGCGACGCGGACACTGCCTTGTACAATTCTACGATCGAGAAGATCTCTGAGATCCTGGAGATCCCCGAGTCTTCCATCGAGAAGTTCCTGACAGAAGAATATGCTCAGACACGCTACAAGCGTTTCGACGAGGGTATGCGGATCCCGTATTCCAAACAGCAGCAGCTGCAGCAGGCCATCGAGAAGGGTGATATCACCGGTATCTGGTTTGAAGAGAGTGAGGAACGCTCTTACATCAATGGTTCTCTGATGGCGCATGTGCTGGGCTTCAACGGCAGCTACGGTGTAGAGCAGGAATACGACGAGAATCTGCGCGGCGTGGATGGCCGGCAGATGGTCGTATCCAATAATGCGGGCAGCTTCGTGGAAGAATATGCCGCGGCGAAAGATGGTGACACCATCACGCTGACACTGGACAGCACCCTGCAGTATTACATGGAGGAGCGCCTGAAAGCGGGGGTCGAGCATTACGAAGCCATCTCGGGCTGTGCCATCGCCATGAATCCCAAGACCGGTGCGATCTTAGGTCTGGCTGTGGTCCCCACCTTCGACCTGAACAACGCATTGACCTCCATCGGTGTAACACCTGCCTTCACCAAGGAATACGGTACGCCGGACAGTAACGAAGAATATTACCAGTACATCTGGAAGAATTATGCCATCAGTGATGCCTATGAGCCTGGCTCCACCTTCAAGCCGATCTTTGCTTCGGCGGCACTGCAGGAAGCGGTCCTGGGCGTCACCACCACTTTCTATTGCGGCGGTAAGATCGACTTCTGGGATACCACCATCCAGTGTGCGTACGAAGAAAACCACGGCATCGAGACGGTCCAGGATATCATCCAGCATTCTTGCAACATCGGTATGACCCAGATCAGTGTATTGATGGGTGTAGACCGATGGATGGAGTATCAGGATGCCTTCGGTGTCGGCCATCGTACCGGCATCGATCTGCCGGGTGAGACCAGTGCCGCACCGCTTGTCTATAACATTGACACCATGGGTCCGGTCGAACTGGCGACCACCTCCTTCGGTCAGGGCTTCAACGTCACCCCGATGCAGCTGATCACAGCATTCTCCGCGGTCATCAACGGTGGAGACCTGGTCACACCCCACGTCGTCGATCATATCACAGACCCCTATGGGAATCTGGTCCTGAGCAATACCCGGGAGATCAGCCGTGAGGTCATCTCCAAGGAAGTTTCGGACACCATGCGCAGCTATCTGGAGACGGTCGTTGCCCGTGGTACCGGTCAGGCCGCCCAGGTCGAAGGTTATTCCATCGGTGGTAAGACGGGTACCGCGCAGAAGCATGGCGATGATGGTACATATAAGAAAGATGCCTATGTCTGCTCCTTCATCGGCTTTACGCCGGTCGAAGATCCGGAGATCGTTCTGCTGGTCATCCTCGACGAGCCCAACGACGGGTCCAGTAATTCTCCTTCCGCGGTCGCTGCGGAAATGTTTGCAGATATGCTGCCCTATATGAACATCTATCCGGAAAGCGAGCAGCAGGACGATACCTATTCTGATGAGGGGACTCCCGAGGAGACCACGGAAGAATCTACAGAAGAGAGCAGTACAGAAACTACGGACGAGGAGTAATATCTATGATCCCAACACGTATCGGAGATCTGGCACAGGCCGCCGGCGGCCGTGTCATTCCTGAAAAAATGGCGGATGGCTTTGTGCGTTCCGTCGAGATCGATTCCAGAAAGATCATGCTGGGCTCGCTCTTTATCCCGATCCTGGGAGAACGTGTCGACGGACATGATTTCATCGAAAAAGCCTTTGCACAAGGGGCGACATGCGCCTTGATCCGGGAGGATCATCTGGCGGACCATGAGGGCCAGCTGCCCTATGGCAAGGCCCTGCTTGTTGTGCAGGACACCGAGACTGCGCTGGAAGCCATGGCCGAATGGTACCGCAGCTGCTTCCCGATCCCGGTGGTCGGTGTTACGGGCAGCGTCGGCAAGACGAGCTGCAAGGATTTTGTGGCAGCCGCCTTGTCTGGTGGGAAAAAAGTATTGAAGACACAGGGCAACCATAACAACAATATTGGTATGCCGTTAACATTGTTCGAATTAGATGAGACAATCGAGGCGGCCGTGATGGAAATGGGCATGGATCACTTCGGTGAGATCACCCGTCTGTCACGGTCTGCCCGGCCTAAAATCGGGATCATCACCAACATCGGGATCTCCCATATGGAGAACCTGGGCAGTCGGGAAGGGATTCTGAAGGCCAAACTGGAGATCACGGACTACCTGGATCCTGCAGGCGCGCTCTTCCTGAATGGAGACGATGAGCGCCTGTACGGGCTCAAGGGCAAACGGTCTGAGCATATCGAGTATTTTGGCTGGCATGAGGACTGCGAGGGCAGGATCCTTGCGGCGGACAGCCTGGAAGACGGCCGTCTGCACTTCAAGGGCACCTACCAGGGCGAGACCTATGAAACGGTGCTGAACACACCGGCCCGGCACATGGCCTACAACATCATGCCGGCGATCATGAGCGGTGTATTCCTGGGCCTGACGAAGGAGCAGATCCTTGCGGGCCTGGCTTCCTATGAGTCCGCGGACGGACGCATGCACGTGCTCCATCCCAGCAGCCTGACAGTGATCGATGACTGCTATAACGCCAGTCCGGATTCCATGACGGCAGCGCTGGATACGCTGTCCGTATGGCCTGGCGCAGGCCGCCACTTCGCCATTCTCGGTGACATGTTCGAACTGGGCGCCATGGAAGAGGAGGGCCACCGCAGCGTGGGCCGCCATATCGTGGAACTGCAGGGCATCGACCTGGTTTGGACGGTCGGCACACGGGCCGGCTGGATCCAAGAGGAAGCAGAGAAGTCCTCAGCGGTCTGCCGCCATTTCGACACGGTGGAAGCTTTGATGGAAGCACTGCCGGAGGAGGTCCAGCCGCAGGATGTGGTCCTGGTCAAGGCCTCCCATGGCATGGCACTGGAACGTGTCGTACAATTATTATCAGAATCCAAATAAGGGGAGATTCCTATGAAAAACTATATTCTGCCGGCGCTGATCGCCTTTGTACTGCAGATGATCGCCTGCCCGGTCATGATCCCGCTGCTGCATAAACTCAAGTTTGGCCAGTATATCCGGGAGGAAGGTCCGGCGGCACATCAGAAAAAAGCAGGTACGCCTACCATGGGCGGCATCGCCATCCTTCTGACATTTACGATCAGTGCCCTGTTTTTCCTGAAGGGCAACAAGGGCACACTGCCGCTGATCCTTCTGACCTGGGGCATGGGTCTGATCGGCATGGCGGATGACCTGCTGAAGATCGTATTCAAGAACAATGATGGCTTAAAGGCCTGGCAGAAATTCGGTATGCAGATCATCGTCGCGGTGGCATTCGTCATCTACCTTGGCGCCTCCGGTGTGGGGACAGAGATCAGGGTACCTTGGAGCGATGAATTGCTGGATCTGCACTTTGCATATTATATCCTGGCGGTCATTCTGATCGTGGGCTTCGATAATGGTTCTAACTTTACGGACGGTCTGGATGGCCTTCTGACCAGCGTAACGGCCGTGATCGTTACCTTCTTAGGGGTAGCGGCGATCGCGCTGGGCGGCAAGCTGACACCGGTCTGCGCGGCCATGCTGGGTGCGCTCCTGGGCTTCCTCGTATTCAACACCAATCCGGCCAAGGTCTTCATGGGTGATACCGGATCTCTGGCACTGGGTGGTTTCGTGACCGGAGCGGCGCTCCTGCTCCAGATCCCGATCCTGGTCTTCGTCATCTGCTTCATTTATCTGGCGGAGGTCTGCTCGGTGATCATCCAGGTGCTGTATTTCAAGGCGACCGGCGGCAAGCGGTTCTTCCGTATGGCCCCGATCCATCATCATTTTGAACTGGGCGGCTGGAAGGAAACGAAGGTCGTCACCATCTTTACGATCGTAACGGTGCTTTTGTGCCTGGTGGCTATGTGGATGCTGTAAGGTAAGGAGTCGAAACATGGAATATCAGAATAAACAGGTATTGATCATTGGACTGGCACGCAGTGGACTGGGTGCTGCCCGGCTGTTGCTGCATCATGGAGCCATGGTCACCATCTGTGACAGTAAGAAAGAAGAAAACCTGAAGGCCGACGTCCTGGCTGAGGCGGCGGCCATGCCCGTACGCCTGCTGTTCGGCACCACACCGGACGAGGAGCTTTTGCAGCGCTATGACCTGATGATCCTGAGCCCCGGCGTTCCCACGGACCTGCCTTTCGTGCTGAAAGCCCGGGAACTGGGCCTTACGATCTGGGGTGAAGTAGAGCTGGCCTATCGCTTCTGCAAGGCACCGATCATCGGCATCACGGGCACCAATGGAAAGACGACCACGACCGCCCTTACCGGCGAGATCATGAAGGCAGCCTATCCGGGCACAGAGGTCGTGGGCAACATCGGCATCGCCTTCGCACTGCGGGCAGAAGTCCCGACAGAGGATGATTATGTCGTCGCTGAGCTTTCCAGCTTCCAGTTGGAGACCATCGAGGCCTTCCATCCCCATATCAGTGCGATCCTGAACATCACGCCGGATCATCTGAACCGCCATCACACCATGCAGGCCTATATGGAGGCCAAGCAGAACGTCTATCGCAATCAGACAGAGGAGGACTTCTGCGTACTGAATTTCGATGACCCGGAATGTCTGCGCATGGCAGAGGAGTTGAAAAACAGACTCCATGGACCGCAGATCATCGGCTTCAGCCGGAAAAGCCGGCCGGAGGGCGGGATCTGGACCGAAGACGGAGAGATCGTCAGCAGTATCGGCGGTGTGCGTCAGTCCATCGTCAAGATCGATGATATGAAGATCTTCGGAGCACATAATGAAGAAAACATGCTGGCGGCCATCGCCTGCTGCCTGTGCGCCGGCCTGGATCCGGAAGTGATCCGCGATGCGGCTGTACAGTTCCAGGGCGTGGCACACCGGATCGAATACGTGGGCACTGTCAATGAAGTACCCTATTATAATGATTCCAAGGCGACTAATACCGACGCCGCGATCAAGGGGCTGCTGGCCATGCGGTCCCAGGTGGTCCTGATCGGTGGCGGTATGGACAAGAAGATCCCCTTTGATCCCTGGACCGACCTGATGCCGGGCAGAGTGAAAAAGCTGCTCCTGATCGGGGAGACCAAGGAGATCATCCGGGATGCGGCATTGAAATCCGGCCTGGAAGCGGACAAGATCGAGTTCTGCGACACACTGGATGAAACGGTCCAGAAGGCCCGCCAGTATGCGCAGCCCGGTGATTGTGTCCTGCTTTCCCCGGCCTGCGCCAGCTGGGATATGTTCGAAAGCTTTGAGCAGCGCGGAGACTTGTTCCGCAGCGCGGTTCAGGCATTACAGGCTTAAGGAGGACCAGTATGGCAAAACAAAGATCTGCCAGAGAACGGAACGCCGAGATCCGCAGACAGCAGCAAAAACTGTCGGAAGAGCGGCGCAGCCGGTCTCTCAGACAAGAAGACTTCGGCCTGGACGATGAGCCTATGATGCCGGCCCGCGGCAGAGACCGGGTCCAGTTCCGCAGCATGGCGGGACCTACGACCGCACCACCTGTAGAGGAGGAAGCACCGGTCCAGCAGCGTAGGCGCAGACAGAGAAGAAAAAGCCCGAAGCAGGAACGGCCGGTGGAATCCACGGCTGTACAGAATGTGGAGGAGCCACGTGCAGAACGAAGAAAACGGGCTCCGAAGGAAGCGAAGGAAGCAAGAGCCCGCAGGATCCCCCGGCCGACGGTCAAGATCCATGAGAGTGACTTTGCCGTGATCGCGGCCATCATCCTGCTGTGCTTCATCGGACTGGTCATGATCACCAGTTCGAGCTATTACTACGCATATAACAATATGGGGGATCCCCTGTATTTTCTGAAACGACAGATCATCGCTCTGGTCATCGGCTTTGTGGGTCTGATCGTCGCCATGTATTTTTCCATGGAATTGTTCCGCAAGCTGGCCTGGGCTGCCTACCTGATATCCCTGGCAGCCGCGGTCGCGGTTCTGGCCTTCGGTGTCAGTGTCAATGGTTCTTCCCGTTGGCTGGCCATCGGACCGATCCAGTTCCAGCCGGCGGAAATGGTCAAACTGGGCGTGGCCCTGTTTATGGCTGTTAAGGTCGACCAGTACCAGAAGCATATCGAGAGCGGCAAGACCTTTGCCAAACTCTTAGCCCTGTTGATGGTCCCCACAGCCCTGGTCGCCTACCAGAACCTGACCAGTGGTATCATCATTGCCATGATCGGTCTGACGATCATGTTTGTGGGTGGCTGCCGTTGGCGCTATTTCGCACTGATCGGTGTAGTTGCTTTAGCCGTCATCACGGTCTTCGTCATCCTGCCGGTCTATGTGCCCTTGAGCAAATTCCCGGGCTTCATTCAGCCCTTTATCGAGAAGTTCATGTACCGCGCCAATCGGGTCAAGGCCTTCCTGGATCCCTTCCGGTACGCGCAGAATGAGGGTTATCAGATCGTACAGTCGCTGTACGCCATCGGTTCCGGCGGTTTCTTCGGACATGGCCTGGGTGAGAGTATCCAGAAGCTTGGCTTCATTCCGGAAGCATATAATGATATCATCTTCGCCATCATCTGCGAGGAACTGGGACTGTTGGGCGCCGGCATGGTGATCCTGCTGTTCGGTATCATCGTATGGCAGGGCGCCAAGATCGCCATCAAGGCACCGGATGCCTTCACCACCTATTTAGCGGCCGGTCTGATCGTGCAGGTGGGTCTGCAGGCCGTCCTGAACATTGCGGTCAGTACCAATTCGATCCCGGCGACCGGCGTCAGCTTGCCGTTCATCAGTTACGGTGGATCCTCGATCCTGTTCCTGATGATCAGTATGGGATTGCTGCTCAACGTTTCCCGTCGTACCTACGCGGCGGCCGAGTAAGCGCAAGAGGGGGCAGAATATGGGAAAGGTCGTAGAAACCAATATCAAGAAACGCGGCGGACCGAAGCGCAAATGGCCGCTGGTGGTCGGAGGGATCGTACTCATCTTTCTGATCCTGCTGGTCACGGGATTCTTCGATGTAAAGAAACCGACCATCGAAGGCAATGAACGTGTCACGGACGAGATCGTCATGGAAAACCTGGACATGCACGAGGACATGAACCTGATCTGGTACGCGATGACGCACTATAACGCCGAATTCGAACTGGATCCGCTGATCCTCTCCGCGGAGGTCTTCATCAAATGGCCACATAACATTCTGGTCAAGATCACAGAAAAGAAGGTCATGGGGTACATCCCCTACATGGGCATGTTCCTCTGCATCGACACCACGGGCAGCGTACTTGACAGCGTGCATGAGATCGATGAGGGGACACCGATGCTCACGGGCATCCAGGTCCAGAGCTTCAGCCTGGGCGAGGCGGTGGACACAGAAGATACAGAGCGTTTCACCATCATGCTGGACTGCCTGAACGTGCTGGAAAAATATGAGCTTTTGACGATGACGGATGAGATCTCGGTCGCAAGGGCAGAGGACATCCACTGGATGATCGATGGCCTGGACGTCAGTATCGGGACGACGCAGGATCTGGACCGCAAGACCGCAGCCCTGAAAGAGATCCTGAACGACACCGCACATGGCTCCGGGATCCTGCATCTGGAGGATCTGAACAGCCAGATCTACATCGAAAATACAAATTCATGACAAAAGGCTTGATTTATCATGCAAAAAAAGGTATGATAAACGTAATATGGCTAAATAGGAGGAAATTCTATGTTAGAGTTCGATTTTAACGAAAAAGATCTAGATACAGCAAAAATTCGAGTAGTCGGCGTGGGCGGCGGCGGAAACAACGCGGTCCAGCGTATGATAGAAGATGGTATGCAGGGTGCTGATTTTGTCGTGGTCAATACCGATAAGCAGGTCCTGATGCGTGCCAATGCCGAGGAGAAGATCCTCATTGGTGAAAAGCTGACCCGTGGCCTTGGCGCGGGCGGACGTCCTGAGGTTGGCGCGAAGGCTGCCACCGAAAGCGAGGACGAGATCCGTGCTATGCTGCAGGATACCGACATGGTCTTCGTTACCGCAGGTATGGGCGGTGGTACCGGTACCGGTGCGGCTCCCATCGTTGCGCGTGTGGCGAAGGATATGGGCATCCTGACCGTCGGCGTCGTTACCAAGCCTTTCCGTTTTGAAGGCGCTAAGAAAATGCGCTCCGCTGAAGCCGGTATCGCTGAGCTGAAGCAGAATGTAGATACTCTGATCACGATCTCCAACGATCGTCTGCTAACCATGGCTGACAAGCGCACCACCATGCAGGAAGCCTTCCGCATGGCCGACAGCATCCTGCGCCAGGGCGTACAGGGCATCTCCGACTTGATCACCCGTCCGGGTGTCATCAACCTGGACTTTGCTGATGTACGTTCCACCATGGAGAACAAGGGCCTGGCCCACATGGGTATCGGCCGTGCTTCTGGTGATGATCGTGCCGTCAATGCTGCGCAGATGGCTATCAATTCTCCGCTGCTGGATACCAGCATCGAAGGCGCCGGCCAGATCCTGATCAACGTCTGTGGCGGCCCGGATATGGGTATTCTTGAATACGAAGAAGTCATGGATTCCATCACGAAGATGGCCGCTCCGGATGCGGACATCATCATCGGTACCTCTACCGACGAAGCCCTGGAAGACGAGCTGGTCGTCACTGTGATCGCTACTGATTTCCACACCGACCGCAATTCCCGTATCCCGTCTCCGGAACCCTACGCACAGCCGCAGCAGCCGGTACGTCCGCAGGCACCGCAGTATCAGCAGCCGGAAGTGCCGAAGGCACCCGCGCCCGCGCCTGAGACCACCTACACCCAGCCGCAGCAGCGTCCGGATGCAGGTGTAGACATGCCGATCGATATCCCCATGTTCCTGCAGAACCGTAGAAAAGACTGAGGGATCAAAAACTGAACAAATAATAATACCTCCCGCACCGGAGTTCTGGTCACGGGAGGTATTTTTCATGTTCTTTTGCTTTTCAGGATTCCGAGATCTCGTCCCGGGTGATGTTGCGCACCCATTTGCCCTTGCGGTAATGCAGGTAGCAAGGGCCCATCTTGAAGAATTCATCCAGCATCAGGAAGAAGTAGACCCAGATGGGCGCAAGCTTCAGGACGAAGGCCAGCAGGAAGCCCATGGGGATCATCCAGCACCAGAGGGTGATGGCATCGACCCAGAAGCCGAACCGCGCGTCGCCACCGGAACGGAAGATGCCGCTGAAGAAGGTGATATTGATGGCCATGCCGATGACGTAGTAGGACTGGATCAGGACCATGGTGCGCAGATAATCGGCCGCCTGGCCATCCAGCTGACTGATGTTCACGATGACCGGCCGCATCAGGATCATGACCACGCCGCCCAGGGCGCCGAAGATCGCTGCCAGCTGCAGGGATTTTTTCGCGTACTGCCGTCCTAGTTCCAGCTTGTTTTCACCCAGAGTCTTGCCGATGATGATGGCGCAGCCATGGGCGATACCGAAGGCAAATACGCTGCCAAACTGTCTCGCCACGACGGCGACAGAGTTGGCGGCGACGATATCACTGCCCAGATGGCCCATGATGACGGAGTACATGGAGAAACCGAAGGAGGCCACCACGTCGTTCATCAGCGCAGGCACCGCGTATTTAGTAAAGTCGCGGAACAGCAGTTTGTTACGTTCGAAGATGTAGGAGATCCGGATCTTGACCAGCTTGTTGCGCAGAGAATCGATGATGCAGCAGCACAGCTCAAAGAAGCGGGCGATCAAGGTCGCCACCGCGACACCGATCAGACCCAGCTTGGGGAAAGGCCCCAGGCCGAAGATGAAGCAGGCGTTCAGCACCACGTTGATCAGCAGAGAACTGGTCATGACGAAGGTGGAGAGTTTGACACGCTCGATACAGCGCTGCACATTAAGGTACATTTGGGTGACAGCGGAGAAGAGCATGGTCACACTGATGATCCGCATGTAGGAGACGCCGGCATTGATGACATCGGTCTCGCTGGTGTAGATGCGCATGACGAAGCGGGGGAAGAAGAAGGCGGCAATGAAGAACAGTATGGCGAAGCCTAAAGCGATGCGCAGCGCGATGCCCAGCACCCGTTCGATGGTCCGGCAGTCCTTGCGGCCCCAATACTGGGTCGCCATGATGGCCATGCCGGAGGATACACCATAGTAGATGAAACCGACGATATTGAAGGGCTGGTTTGCCAGGGCAGAGGCGGAAAGCGCGGTCTGGCTGACGTAGCCCAGCATGATGATATCGGCGGCGTTTACGGCCGTGTTGATGATGTTCTGGATGATGATCGGAATGACCAGCGTACCGATCATCCGGTAAAAGCTTTTTTCCTGTGGGCCGTTGGATGCGATCTGTTGCTTCATGAAACCTGCTCCTGATCCTTGCGAAACTGATAGAGACAATACACGATATATAAGCCCAGAAGGGCTGTCGTGGCACGGATGATATGCCCGGCGACGGGGAATACGGTGCTCAAGGGGATGGAGGAGAGGGCGGCGGCCAGAATGTAGAACATGGCCGTGCGCACAGTCTTGACCTTCAGCAGCACCGCATCATCTTCCTGCTGCGGCTGCACAGCCCGAAGAAAGGTCCGCCCCAACAACAGGATTAACAAAGCCTCGGCGACGTACATGACAAGTTCCGGGATCAGCGGAAGGTCGGTCAGCAAAGTCAGTGCCTGCAGTACCAACAGGGCCAGAAGTGCCCAGAGAAAGTACAGAGACAGACGGCCGCGGCCGCGCTCTATGAAAAATCCCGGGATCATCAGCAGATAGCCGATCAGATCCGGGACGACGTCCACGTTTCCAACATAAATATCGATATAAACGATCAGTAGACCGATCAGGATGAGCATAGATCAAGAGTCCCTTTTCTGGTAAGATAATACACAGTATAATACGGGCGTTCTTCAGTGTCAAAAGATATTTTCACTGCGCAGCAGCAGTTCCAGAAGGTGGCAGATCCGGTCCTGTTTGCTTTGCTCCAGCCGTTGGACGTCCTGAAAGAGCCGCAGGACCCGGGGATCCAGGCCGGAAGTTTCGGGCAAGAGGGTGTGGTCCAGGCTGACATCCAACGTCTTGCACCAACGGATCAGAAGATCCCGGCCGGGCACTGCCTGACCGCGTTCGATCCGGCTCATATGGGTCGGGCTGGTGCCCAGGATCTCGGCCAGTGCCTCCTGGGTCAGATGCAGTTCCTTTCTCTTGTTTCTCAATGCTCTGCGTAATTGTTCATATTGGTCCGGTGCAGAGTGCATGAAGTGTCTCCTTTCCATGGTAAACTGTATGCAGCACAGACCAAAGTCGTGACACATACCTTTCTATTATACGATTTTACGGCACGAAGTAACAGAAACCTGCAGGCTTAGTCCGCATTAGGATCAGACAAAGGATGTCGCCACAACATTGCAATTCTTAGAGAACAAGATTATAATAAAGCAAAATCATGTAGTATTTGAAGGAAACGCGTATGAAAGAGAATCTACTGACCGCACTGAACGTGGTCCTGCCCTTGTTTTTCTGTATGGCGCTGGGCTATGGCCTGCGGCAGATCCGCATGGTCGACCGGCCGTCGCTGGTCGTCATGAACCGGTTATGCTTTAAAGTGTTTCTGCCCCTGCTTCTGTTCCGCAATATCTATACGACAGATCTGAAAGAAGCGCTGGACGTAAAGCTGATCCTGTTCGCCACGGTGGCATTGATCGTCTGGTTCCTGCTTCTGATGCTGATCATTCCCCGGATCGAGAAGGAGAACCCGAAGCGGGGTGTGCTGATCCAGGGTATGTTCCGCAGTAACTACGCCTTGTTCGGACTGCCCGTCGCCACCACCCTGTGCGGCGAAGGCCATATCGGAGCGACCTCCCTTTTGCTGGGCATCGTCATCCCGTTCTATAATGTGCTGGCGGTCGTCGCTCTGGAGGTCTTCCGGGGCGGGAAACCGGATTTCCGTAAGATCCTGCTGGGCATCGTCAAGAATCCTTTGATCATCGCCTCTGTAACAGGCCTGATCTTCTACGCCATCGGGATTCATCTTCCGGCGACAGTCGAGAAAACGGTCCTGGACCTGTCCCGGGTGGCGACGCCTTTGTCGCTGGTGGTCCTGGGCGGCTACTTCACCTTCAGTTCGGTCACGGAATACCGTAAGCAGTTGGCGCTGGGCGTCATCGGCAAGCTTGTGATATCGCCTCTGGTGCTCCTGCCCATCGCAGCCTGGTTGGGCTTCCGTGGTGAGGCTATGGTGGCGATCATGATCATGTTCGGAGCGCCGACGGCGGTATCCTCCTTTACCATGGCTCAGGAGATGGAGGGAGACGGGGACCTGGCCGCGCAGCTGGTCATCTTTACCACTTTCTTTTCCATTTTGACGATCTTCCTGCTCGTATTCATCTTGAAGACGCTGCAATTACTGTAACGGAGCGAGGGACCTATGCAGAATAAAGGGGCCAGATGGGGCTGGATCCTGTTCGAAGGAGCGGAGGCCGGCCTGTGGATTTGCATGATCATGGAGGGTCAGCTTGAGCGCATGATCCTTGCGGTCTTGTGTATGGCCCTGTTGTTTCCCTGGATCGGCGCTGTGGGCGACAGCAAGGGTCATAAGAGGATCGGGTTTCTTGTCTGTCTCATCCTTGGATTTCTGGGCGTAGTGCTGGCTGCGTGGACGGGACTGGGGGCCATGTATCTTCTGGCCATGCTTGGGTTTTCCGCCGCGGGGCTCCTGCATGCCGCCTTCCTTACCGACGTCAGCGACGAGGCACACATGGAACTGATCTCCAGCTTGGGCAGCATCTGCTTCCTTTTGTGCGGTGCTCTTGCTTTGTGGATCGTTCCTTTCCTTCGTGAGTCCAGATTTGTGCTGGGCTTTACGGCGGCATGGATGGTGGTTTTCTCCATTCCATTCCTGGTATATGTGCGGCACCATCATACGGCACTGCCATCCGAGTATCCCCTGCCCAGGGAGGTCCTGCACAGGATCCGGCACACCGCGGTGCCGATGGCGAAGAACCGGAAGATCCGTTCCCTTGTGCTTGCAGCTTTTTTCTGTACCGCCGGGGTGAGTACGGTGCTGACGCATGGTGCCTGGAACAGCAAAAGTACCGGGTGGATCCTGCTGCCGGCCTTACTGGCCTTGGGGCTTAGCGGTCTGGGCGGCAAAAGGTGGAACGGGCTCCAGATCCTTGCTGTGTGGATCGGCCTTTGCTTATGTGGCTGCCTTCTGGATCTGCTCCTGCCGGGCAGTGCATTCATGACGGTTGGTGCGCTCTGTTTTGGAATTCGGGCATTGGTCCGAGGTTGTTTTGGCAGGATCATCCCGAGGGACCAGTCCGCCGCCTATTTCGGTATCTTTTGCTGCCTGGGGTGCTTAGGGTTACTTGCAGGGTTCTTCCTTGGCACGGTATCCTTTGCCCCTGTACTCGCAGGCGTATTGTTCTGCTTGAGCGGAGCGGTCCTGCTGTACCGGCGCAGAGGGTTTGCCGGCATCCTGTAACAACTCATAGGACAAACAAAAAACCTTCCAATGCAGGTCATTCAAACCTGCCTTGGAAGGTCATTTTTTACTTTCTGCGGCGGGGACCGCGGGCCTTAGGCTTATGCTCCGGCCGCGGACGGTTCAGGTCATCCACCTGTTCGGGCGTTGTGCCGATCTTCAGCAGAAGCAGGGCAGCGGCGATATCGGTGGCCTCGTAGCCTTCGTTTTCCAGACGCTGCACGATCCTTTGGGTGTGCTCCAGCTGATGGGTAAAAGAAGAGCGGTCGATCAGACTGCGGATCTCCGACAGCAGATCCTGGGTGCGCTTGTTTTCGATCTCCGCCAGCGTAGGCAGGGAAGCGGCCTGGATCTCCTCACCGGTATAGGCTATGATGGCCTGCAGACGCTCACTTTCCCGGCCGACGACGAAGGTGTAGGCCTTGCCCAGCTTGCCGGCCCGTCCGGTACGGCCGATGCGGTGCACGTAGATCTCCTCCTGCTCCGGAACGTCATAGTTCAGGACCAGGTCGATGTCATGCACATCGATGCCCCGGGCCGCCACGTCCGTGGCGATCATCAGATGGGCCTCGTGCCGGCGGAACTGCTGCATGACCAGGTCACGGGCCTGCTGCGTCATATCCCCATGGAGGGCGGAACAGGAGATGCCCCGTTCCTTCAAGGCCTGATACAGTTCGTCGACCCGGCGCTTGGTGTTGCAGAAGACCAGCATGCTGTCCGGATGCTCATATTCCAGGATCCGGGCCAGTGCCTCGGGCTTCAGTTTTTCCTTCAAGGTGAAGTATAATTGCTCGACAGAGGCTGCGGCCAGCTCCTGTTCGCCCGCGTGGATGAATTTCGGATCCTTCAGATACTTGGTGGTCAGGGCTTTGATCGGCTCCGGCATGGTGGCGGAGAAGCAGACAGTCTGCCGTTCCTCCGGCATGCTGTTCAGGATAGTCTCGATATCATCGCGGAAGCCCATGTTCAGCATCTCATCGGCCTCGTCCAGCACCACAGTGTGCACGCTTTTCAGTTTGAGCGTATGGCGGTGCATATGGTCGATGAATCGGCCAGGTGTGCCTACGACGATCTGCACACCGCCGCGCAGAGCCTGGATCTGACGGTCGATGGGCTGGCCGCCATAGACCGCGGCCACGCGGATGGAAGCATGATATTTCAGGAATTTGCGCAGTTCACCTGCGACCTGCATGCACAGTTCCCGCGTCGGGCAGAGGACGACCGCCTGCAAAGAACGGTCCAAGGTCTCGATCCGCTCGATCAAGGGCAGACCGAAGGCCGCGGTCTTACCGGTCCCGGTCTGGGACTGGCCGACCAGATCATAGCCAGACAGCATCAGAGAGACCGCCTCGGACTGGATCGGCGTGGGGCGGGTGTACCCCAGATCAGAGAGTGCGCGCAAAGTCTCCGCAGACAGGGCAAAGGCAGAAAAGGAATCGAACTGTGCCATAAAATACCTCTTTCTTTTTTACAGTGTAGCTATTATATCGTTTTGGCCGGAAATGGTCAAATGCTAATTTGAAAAACATTGCAAAAGAAGGGGAAGAATGGTATACTTATTTTGTATGACTATGTAATAAAGGAGTGATCTGTCATCATGATTCGCATAACGATGAAAAATGGTAAAACGATCGAGCTGGAACTGTATCCGCAGTATGCGCCGATCACAGTTGAGAACTTTATCAAACTGGTCAAAGACGGTTTTTATGATGGACTGACCTTCCATCGCGTGATCTCCGGATTCATGATCCAGGGCGGGTGCCCTCTGGGCAACGGGACCGGCGGCCCCGGCTACGAGATCAAGGGAGAATTCGCGCAGAATGGTGTCGATAATCCGTTGAAGCATACACGCGGCGTCATTTCCATGGCTCGTTCCATGATGCCGGATTCCGCAGGATCCCAGTTCTTTATCATGCATCAGAACGCACCGCATCTGGACGGCGCGTACGCGGCCTTTGGCAAGGTCACGAAGGGCATCGAAGTGGTCGATGAGATCGCTTCTGTGGCCACTGATTGGCGTGATAAACCCGTGGAACCGCAGGTCATGGCGAAAGTTGAGTATATCGAGGACTAAAGACAGAACGTAAACAGAGGTGAGGGAACATGGAGAAAAAGAACAATCAGTTGCTCACAGCGTTGATCCTGGGCGTGGTGGCCGTCGTCGCGGCTCTGGCAGTCATCTTTGTAGTCATCAAGCCGTTCGGCAGCAGTACGGATGCCAAGAAACAGGGGGACGCGGCAACGTCCGATGCGTCTGAAACCGAAGACAGTACCAAGGAACCTTCGGGCAATATCTTCGACAAGGATACTTCCAAGGCCGAGGAGAATGGCCTGGAGGAGCGCCTGGAAGCCGTCAAGGCGGTCGATCTCAGCAAGACCGATGCGCTGGCGCAGGAAAAGGCCATCTTTGAAGAACTGGTCTCCCAGGCGGAAGATGCGGTAAAAGAGGGGGATGCTGCCAAGGCAGAACCTTTGATCGTCCATTGCGAGAATGTCCAGAAGGCGTTGACCGGGCAGAGCTCCGGCCTTTCTCTGGGCAAGGTCCAGCAGCTGGTCAAGGGTGGTCTGACGGTGGATGCGACCGTGGCAGACGGCATGTCTGACAGTGCGGAACCGGTATTCAATGTATACGAAAAGGCGAACGATGCGAAGGAGTTTACCTGGGTATCGAACGTCAAGATCGAGAAGACCGACAAAGCCTATAAGTTAAGCTTCACACCCACGGCCGACGAGGACGGCAACATCAAGGCTACGTACATCGTGACGTGCCAGGGCGACCTGACCTATGCCCGCGCTAAGGCGGATTTCACCGCCACAGCGGCCAAGGACGCCAAGAATGAGAAGGACGATTCCTCGGAGAAGGAAAAAGAAAAAGAGAAGGCCAAGAAGGAAGCGGAAGAAAAGAAGAAGAAGGAAGAAGAGGAAGCTAAGAAGGAAGAATCCTCTGAATCTCAGGAAGAATCCGCCAACTCCATCGAGACCGATACCGGCGACTGGTCCCAGATGCTCTACGGTACCTCTGAATACTACCTGGTGGAGTCCGATATCGATTATCTGACCCCCTGGCAGCTGATGATCGGCCGTAACGAGATCTACGCGCGCCATGGCCGCCTCTTTAACGATGCGGAGATCCAGGAATACTTCAACGGTAAGGCCTGGTACAACGGCTATATCCGTCCGGAGGACTTCGATGAGTCCGTCCTTTCAGACGTGGAAAGAGCCAATCTGGACCTGATCCGCAAGGTGGAAAACGGTGGATCCGAACCGGAGCCGGAAAAGGATTGGAGCTATGTGCTCAGTGGTAGTTCCGACCGGTATCTGACCGATAGTGATGTCAGCGGCCTGTCATCCTGGCAGCTGATGATCGCCCGTAACGAGATCTTCGCCCGTCATGGACGCCGCTTCTCGGATCCGGATCTGCAGGCCTATTTCGATGGCAAGGCCTGGTATAACGGAACGATCGCGCCGGAGGACTTCAACGGCGATGCGATCCTGTCCGCAATCGAGCAGGCGAATCTCGATCTGATCCGTAAATACGAATGATCATAGGAGGATCATTATGAAACTGGCAAAGTACCAGGAACAAAGAGAACAATTTGAACAGCAGGGCTTCGTGCTGCCTCAGTATGACCGCGCCGCGGTCATCGCAAAGACCAGTGCGGCACCGGCCTGGGTACATTTCGGCGCGGGGAATATTTTCCGCGCCTTTGCCGCGCATTTGCAGCAGATCCTTTTGAACCAAGGTCTGACGGATACCGGCATCATCGTGGCAGAGGGTTTTGATGAGCAGATCATCGAGAAGGCCTACCGCCCCTATGATGAACTCAGCATGTACTGCATGCTGAAGGCGGATGGTTCCGTTGTAAGCGAAGTGATCGGCAGCGTTACAGAATCTTTGATCGCGCGTCCGGGCACGGAAGACTGGGCCAGACTCATCGGGATCTTTAAGGCACCGTCTCTGCAGATGGCCAGCTGCACCATCACGGAAAAGGGCTATGCCTCTTCCGCACCGGGCACATTGATGGACGGTATCACCCAGCTTTTGTACGCGCGTTTCCAGGCGGGCAAGGCACCGCTGGCGCTGGTCAGCATGGACAACTGCTCCCACAATGGTGAAAAGTTCCAGAATGCAGTCTGCGCAGCTTGCGAACGCGGTATCGCAGAAGGCACCTATGCTGCGGATTTCGCCGCCTATATCACTGAAAAGGTATCCTTCCCCTGGTCCATGATCGACAAGATCACCCCGCGTCCGGACCAGGCGGTCGTCGCCATGCTGGAGGAGGCCGGCTTTGAGGATACCGAGATCATCGTCACGGACAAGCACACCTGGACGGCGCCCTTCGTCAACGCGGAGCAGGCAGAGTACCTGGTCATCGAGGACAGCTTCCCGAA
>CADBPG010000056.1 GCA_902796435.1 uncultured Eubacteriales bacterium
CCGGAAGAGCTTTTTCGCCATCGCGGAGAGTGATTCCCCCGTCGACGGCTTCCGCTTCCGCGACCGACCCATCCTGCTGCCGGACACATGCCCGGAGGAGACCAATGTCTACGACATGCGCCTGACCCGCCACGAGGATGGCTGGATCTATGGCGTCTTCTGCTCCGAAAGCAAGGACAAAACTTCTTCCGACCTGTCTGCCGCCGTGGCCGCAGCCGGCATCGTACGCACCAAGGACCTGGAGCACTGGGAGCGCCTGCCCAATCTGGTGACGCTCAGAAGCCCCCAGCAGCGCAACGTGGACCTGCTGCCGGAGTTCGTCAACGGCAAGTATGCCTTCTATACCCGCCCCATGGATGATTTCATCGACACCGGTTCCGGTGGCGGCATCGGCTTCGGCCTGTGCGACGACATCACCCACGCGGTCATCGATGAGGAGATCATCACCTCGCCCCGCCGCTATCACACCTTGACAGAGGCGAAGAACGGCGAAGGCGCGACCCCCATCAAGACCGAAAAGGGCTGGCTGCACATCGCCCACGGTGTCCGCAACACCGCTGCCGGCCTGCGCTATGTGATCTACCTGTTCGTCACAGACCTTGCGGAACCCTGGAAGGTCATCGCAGAGCCCTCTGGCCTGCTGATCGGCCCCCGCGGCTGGGAACGTGTCGGCGACGTCTCCAACGTGGTCTTCACCAATGGTGCCATCGCCACGGAGACCGGAGATGTGTACATCTACTACGCCGCCAGTGACACGCGTCTGCATGTGGCTTCCACCACCATCGACCGGCTGCTGGACTACGCTTTCAATACGCCGCAGGATCCGCTGCGCAGCGTGGACTGTGTAAAACAGCGCATCGAACTGATCGACCACAACCTGGAACTTCTGAAAGAATTCTGATCTAAACGCCAAGAACCCCGGCGCACCTTAAAAGTGCCCGGGGTTCTTTTCTTATGGTCGTACATCGATCAGAACATATTCTGAGAAAGTGCCTGTCTTAAAAGGGATCGCCCAACCGGAAACACCGGAGGTGACCAGGAAGGTGGTGTTTCCTCTCTGCTCCGTCCCGTAGGTACGGTCATTGGCGTGGGTCCACAGGCCGATCAGGCCGGCCGGAAAGATGTGGCCGCCATGGGTGTGGCCGGAAATGACCAGATCCGCGCCGGATTCTGCCTCTACTGCATAATCGTTGGGCTGATGGTCCAGCATGAGCTGATACTTGTCCGGATCCAGATCTTCAGTCAGCGCAGTGGCTGAAGCCCTGCCTGCAGCCGTCCGGTCCTGCCGGCCGATCACGTAGAACCGATCATCGACCAGCACTGCCTCATCCTCCAGGATCTGCACTCCATTGGAGGTAAGCGCGTCTCTGAGTTCCTGGGAACTGAAGTCCCTGTACCGGTAATATCCGTTGTCATGATTACCGAAGACGAAGAAGATGCCATAGGGGGCCTCGAACCTGCCTAAAGCGGCGCAGGCCTCCAGCATATCCTCTTTCGTAGAGTCATCGTCCACAAAGTCCCCCGCGATCACCAGAAGATCCGGCTTCTGCTGCTGGACCTCCTCCAGCATCGTACCGAAGGACGCACCGTCCAACGTGATGCCCAGGTGGCTGTCCGCGATGGCCGCGATCCTTACAGGGTCTTGCAGATCCTTCTCTGTGGTAAAGGAATACTGGGTCTGCCGGATATGGTGTGCATTATACCAGCCGACACCCAGATAGACCGCGCAGAAGACCAGTGCCATGATACCTGCGTAATACGGTGTCCTGCGCACCTTTTTCTTTTGGCCGCGCGTGGGATAGATGGTCCGCTTCCGGATGCGGTTCCAGCTCCAACCGAAAAGATCGCAAAGAGCCCAGAACAGAGCCAGATGCAGGACCACGATGATCAGTGTGAAAACGTTGATCATCGCGAACAGGCTAAGCTGCCCCAAGGGAATGAGGCAGACCAGCCAGGACAGGAACCGATGCCGGATGCCCAGCCTTTGGATACAGTGAAAATGGTGGAACCGGGACAGCAGATACACGATGCAAAGCACCATGACTGCCACCATAGCACCCACCAGGATCCTCCAGAACATCATCTCTGCCTTACCTCTGCTGGAGCGCCGTCATAAAGGCGGGGATCAACTGCTTCTTCCGGGAGATCACGCCCTGAAGCACGAAATCCTCCGCGTCCGGGAAGGCCTCGTGCACCAATTCCTCCGCACCGCGGCCATAGCACATGATCTCCGTGGATTCTTCGATGATATTGGTCAGCATGAAGAAGACCATCTGGATATCATGCTTGCCGCATTCATACTCCAGATGCGGGGCCAGCTTATCCTTGATCGCCTTCAGTTCTCCAGCGTCCATGGAACTGATCTGGCCCACACCAAAGGTGGTGCCCTCCAGGATGAATTTCTTGAAATCCTGGTAGAAGATCTCTTCGGCCGATTTCTCTTCCAGATTGCTGCCGGCATGGAACATTTCCGCCGCGTAGCCCTTCAGATCCTCGATGCCCGCGATCTTGGCCAGGATGGTGGCCGCCGCCTGATCCAATGGTGTGCAGGTGGGCGAACGGAACATCAGGGTATCGGACAGGATCGCCGAGCACAGAAGCCCTGCGATCTGGGGCGGGATCTCCAGATTCCGCTCCTGATAGATCTGGTACATGATCGTGGCCGTGCAGCCGACGGGCTGGTTGCGGAACAGGATCGGCGCCATGGTCTCCAAGGAACCCAGACGATGATGATCGATGATCTCCAGGATCTCCGCCTCTTCGATGTTAAGGACGGCCTGGGACTTTTCGTTATGATCCACCAGGATCAGGCGCTTACCCTTGCGGCCGATCAGGTTTCTGCGGGAGATCGTGCCCACATAACGGTTGCGGCGGTCTAGTACCGGGTAATCCCGGAACCGGTTGTTCTTCATGATCTCTTCGATATCATCGACCTTGTCATCCATGTGGAAGGTGGCCGGTTCTTTGATCATCAGATGGTGGATCGGGATGGACTGGTTGATCAGACGGGCGATGGTATACATGCCGTGGGGGCTGGTGATGATGACGCAGCCCGCGGCTTCTGCCAGCTTCTGTATGGACGGGCTGACCGCCGCGTCCAGCCCGACGACCATGCAGCTGACGCCCAGATCCAGGCAGCACAGCTGGTCCTCCGCCCGGTTGCCCAGGATGACCAGATCCTTTTCGTGAATGAAGGAGCCCATCATATCCGGCTGGAACGCCCCGACAACAACGTGTCCCTCGTCAAAGACCCCGTCCGGATCTCCCACGAGGATCCTGCCGTCCAACGTCTCCGCGATGCTGCGGTACGGCGTGTGGGCGCCGGACAGGACCTTCTTATCATCGACCTGCATATAGGACTGGGCGATATCATTGACCGTGATCAGTCCTTCCAGCTTGCCGCGCGGTGTGGTGATCGGCAGGGTGACGACGTTCTGTTCCGACATGGTCTTCCATGCCTGTTTCACAGAAATGGTGCCGCGCACACCTTCCAGTTTATGGAAATCGATCTCCTTGACCTGGATCGCGGCGTCCGGCAGATAGTCCGGCGTATCCACACCAAAGCGATGCAGTACGAACTCGGTCTCCTCATTGATCTGCCCGGCCCGCATGGCCTTGAACTCGCCCTGTTCCGTACGATTCTTGATATCCGCGTACGCGATCGCCGAGCAGATGGAGTCTGTGTCGGGATTGCGGTGTCCCACGATATATACAGGGTCTGTACGCTTCATTTATGCCCTCTCTTCTACAAATGCGATGAACTCTTCTGTGTCCTTTAAACTGTCCAGCTTGACCGTGAACATGCGGTTGCCCATCTGGGGCACCATCATATCCGGCAGGCGCTCTGCCATGACGATCCGGCTGCCATACTTCTCGTACACTTCCTCATCGGTGTGCACATATTCGAACTGGTCCCGACGTCCGGCGTAGGCGCAGTAGTATTCCTGCTCCGGCTCCGGCCAGATCCGGGTTCCTGTGGTGACCATGTCCGCCCAGATCTGATAGACGTCCAGAGAATGGGCGAAGTCCATCATATCCGGTGTATAACCGCCGGCCGGCCGCATATTGACCTCCAGGCCGACGAAATCCCCCACTTCACCCAAGCCCGGCTTGGCCTCGGTCAGGCAGAAGAACTCCAGATGCACGAAACGGTTCTTGACGCCAAAGGCCTTGACCGTGGCACGGCCCAGTTGACGCAGTGCTTCCGGCATGTCCGCGGAAACATAGTAGGCCAGGTCCAGCTGCTCCACCACGATGTCCATGATGGATGGCGGCCAGCAGGTCTGGGATTCAAACAGCGGCTCTCCATCCGGACCGATGACCGCATCATAGGAGCGGATGTCACCCGTGATGAACTCCTCACATACATAAGGTACGTCCGGCTTGTTCTCGAAGAAACGGTCCACGTCCGCGGCGTTCGTTAGCTTCCAGGTCTCCGCCGCACCGACGCCGACTTCCGGCTTCACGATGACCGGGAAACCCACCTTCTTGATGAACTGATCCAAAGGCTTACGTGTGGTGACCTTGCACTGCCGTGCCGTCGGCACACCGGCCTTCTTGTAATACTTTTTCATCTCCGCCTTGCTCTTGTAGCGCTCCACCTCATCCAGCTTAGCGCCGCTGGTGATGTTGAAATCCGTACGCAGGCGGGCATCCTGTTCCAGCCAGTACTCATTGTTGGACTCGATCCAGTCGATCTTGCCATACTTGAAGGAGAACAGGGCGACAGCGCGGAAGACCTTGTCATAATCCTCCAGCGTGTCCACATAGTAATATTCCGTCAGGCTGCTGCGGACCTGCCAGTCCAGTGCATCATAGGGCGTATCCCCGATGCCCAGGACATTGACGCCGTTGCGGCGCAGACGATCGCAGAAGTTCCAGTATGTATGTGGGAACTGCGGCGAGATAAATACAAAATTCATCGTTTTTCACCTCTTCGATAATGTTCCAGTACAAAAGGCAGGAAATAACGCATCTGTTTCCGCCACCAGGGCCAGTCATGGTTGACATCATAGCCCCAGAAGTCCACCCAGGCCTGGATGTTCTTGGCCCGGAAGGCATCCTGCAGGATATGTGCGGTCCGGATGCCCTCATCCTCCCAAGCCCCCTGCCCGACACAGAAGATCAGGGAACGTTTGTTGTAGATCTCCACATAGGGATGGTCCTCGGGCATGCGCGGCAGGAAATGCACCGGCGAATTGTCATACCAGGTGCTGTCCATATAACCGTCCGTGAAATAGGTCGCGTCATAGACGCCGGACAGGGAGATGTTGCTCTCGAACAGATCCGGCCGGCGCAGGGCCAGAATGGCCGCGTGCGTCGCCCCCAGACTGCAGCCCGTGGCGATCAGTCTACGGCCGGTACCATTCAGTTCCCGGATCCAGGGCACGATCTCATCCACCAGGAAGTGATAGTAGGCTTCCTGCCGGAGGCCGCGGTTGTAGGGATGCGTGGTCCGGTCGGACCAGCTCTCCTGGTCGATGGTATCCACCACGAAGACCTGGACCTCGCCCGCATCGATAAAATCCGCGATATTGTCGATCATGCCGAAGTTCTCGTAGTTGTCGCACATGCCGTCCTGGGAGGGGATGACGAGCATGGGCACACCCTTCGGGCCCTGCTCCGCCGTGTAGCTGAGCACGTGCATATCCCGCTCCAGTTCATGGCTGTAATAGGTCAAGTATTCTCGGTTCATGCTTCCTGCACCGTTTCTTTCTTTTCGTTCGTTTCTTCAGGCTCTTCTTCTTTGACCTTTTTGGGCAGCTCCGTACGACGGTACAGGACCGTGGTGTCATAGAGGCGCTTTGCCAGTTCCGGCGTCGCCGCGCCCGGCTTCATGCGCCACTGCCAGTTGCCCGCGGCCTTGCCCGGCGTATTCATGCGGGCACTGCCGTCCAGTTCCAGAAGATCCTGCATCTGCACGACGAAGAGCTGGGCCGCTGTGGCCATAC
The DNA here is from genome assembly GCA_902796435.1 of uncultured Eubacteriales bacterium. GTDB lineage: Bacteria > Bacillota > Clostridia > Lachnospirales > Bianqueaceae > RUG159. The sequence continues at coordinate 5,952 of CADBPG010000056.1, forward strand.
CGGTGCGGATCATGCCCCAGCACCAGCCTTCCTCTTCGGTGATATGCATATAGTTCTTGGCGAAGTCCAATGTCTCCTCGTCCAGAGAATCGACCCAGCCCAGGGCTGTGTCATTATCATGGGTGCCCATGTAGCAGATGCTGTCCTGCTTGATGTTGTGGGGCAGATAGTCGTTGTCGCCCTCCGGATCGAAGGCAAACTCCAGCACGCTCATGCCCGGCCAATGGGAATCCTCCCGCAGCTGTTTGACCTCCGGCACCACATAGCCCAGATCCTCGGCGATGAAGCTTAAGGTATTGAACCACTGGCCCAGCATGCCCACCAGCTTGAGGCCGGGGCCTTTGCGCCACTTACCGTTCTTCGCCGTGGTCTCACCCGCCGGGACCGACCAATAGCTTTCGAACCCACGGAAATGGTCGATGCGGATCATGTCGAACAGTTTGCCCGCGCCTTCGATGCGGCGGATCCACCAGCCGTATCCATCACGCTCCATGGCATCCCAATCGTACAGTGGATTGCCCCACAGTTGACCATCCGCCGTGAACTGATCTGGCGGCACACCGGCGACCTCCACCGGCAGATTTTCTTCATCCAGCTGGAAGAACTGCGGTTCGCTCCAGACATCAGCGGAGTCCAGGGAAACATAGATCGGAACATCGCCGATGAAACGGACGCCGATCTTGTGGGCATAGGCCCGCAGCTTTGTCCACTGATCGAAGAACAGGTACTGCATGAAGATGTAAAACTCCACATCCTCCCGCAGTTCCGAACGGTAGCGCTGCAGTCCAGAAGGCCGATGCAGACGGATCTCCTCATCGGGCCATTCGGTCCAGGGTTTCATGTCAAAATGGGCTTTGACCGCCATATAGATGGCATAATTCTCCAGCCAGTGCCGGTTCTCGTTCAGGAAGTGGGTGATCTTGTTCTCCAGCTTGACGCGGCCGTTGGCAAAGGCCTTGCGCAGTACTGTATAGCGGCTCTCATAGATGCGGCCGTAATCCACGTGGGTCTCGTCCTCGCCCCAGTTGATGCCCTCCAGATCTTCCTTGGTCAGAAGGCCGTCCTCGACCAGCATGTCCAGGTCGATATAGTACGGGTTTCCGGCAAAGGTCGAGAAGGACTGGTACGGGCTGTCACCGTAGCCGGTGGGCCCTAGTGGCAGCACCTGCCAGTAGGCCTGTCCACTGGCTTTGACAAAATCCGCGAATTCATAAGCACTCTTGCCCATGGTGCCGATCCCGTAGGGGGACGGCAAAGAACTCATGGGCATCAGGATCCCGCTCAGACGTTTCATTAGCAATTCCTCGATTCCTATAGTTTTATCCAAAATACTTTTCTATGGTCCGCAGGGTACTGCCCGGTCCCTGGATCATTTCTTTGAAGAAGCCCTCGATCTTTTCACCCAGGCCCGCCTGGTACAGGTCCGTAAAGAAGACCCGTTCGTTGGACAGGATCGGCCGCAACTGATCGGTGACAGAGGCAGGCTCGCCCCAGGTGATCGTGGAGAACAACTGGGTGATCTCCTCGTTCATAGGATCCGGCGCCAGTTCATAGGCTTTGCCCTGATCATCGACGCCCAGCATGTAGCGCAGCCAGCCGGCGATGCCCAGGGGAATGGCCACCAGGCGCTCTGCCGAACCGTACTTCGCGGTATAGGCCTTGATCGTTTCACCGAAGCGGACACCCACGCCCTGGGACACGTCCGTGGAAAGGCGCAGATTGGTGTCCCCCAGGTATTTATTGGGGAACCGGTCCTCGAAAAGTTCGTCGACGAAGGCCTGCGGGGAAAGGATGCCCGGATCCTTGACCATGGGCAAGCCTTCCTGGTAGGCAACGGCCTTGGCCATCTTCAGGACCGCCGGCACCTGCTCCAGCAGATCCGCGAACAGGTCGACACCCAGTACGACGCCCAGCGGACCTGTGGCGGAATGGACCGGGTTCAAAAGCGCCGTGACCTTCATCCGCTCTGCACGGCTGACGGTATCAAAGTCGCCCATGTAGACGCCGAAGCCCTCTTCCAGACGGGGCCGGCCGTTGGGGAACCGGTCCTCGATGACCACATACTGCGGACCTTCGCCATTTGCGAAGGGTGCGATATAGGTGCGCTTGGAGGTGATGACCGGCTGCATATCTTCCAGACCGAGGGCCTCCAGGTCTGAGGCGATCTGCTCGCTGGGCCGCGGGGTGATCTTGTCGATCATGGTGCAGCAGAAGGCGACGGTCTCCTCGTCCGAAACATAGTCGATGAAGGCTTCCGGCACAAAACCACGTTTTGCCCATTCTTCTGCCATCGTCACGACAGAATCCTTCAACAGGCGGCCGTTGTTCGCGCAGTTGTCCATGGAGACCAGTGCCACAGGCAGGGCACCTTCATTGAAACGCTGGAACAGTCCGGCCGTGACCACAGCCATGGCGCCATGGGCTTGATCCGGTCCGTTTTCGATATCCTGCACCACGTAGGGCAGGTAGGAACCGTCCGCACGGGTCAGCGCATAACCCTTTTCCGTGATGGTGAAGGTGATCATCTCCAGGTCCGGGCTTGCAAAAGCCGCTTTAACGCGGGCCCACTGGTCCGGATCCGCAGGATCTGCCTTGATAGCCTCCGCCAGGGAACCCAGCACCTTCATGTCCCGGGTCCCGTCGCTCTTTAGGATGACGGAAAGGGCCAGGTCATCGTAGGGGGTGTAGATCTTGTCCACCACATCGAAATCAAAAGTTTCGATGCAGGTGACGCCTCTGTCCAGCAGCCCCTTTTCCAACAGCTCATCCGCGATCCCGCCCAGGAAAATGCGGAAGATATTGCCGATGCCGAAATGGATCCAGCGCGGTGCC
>CADBPG010000057.1 GCA_902796435.1 uncultured Eubacteriales bacterium
CAAGTCTCCGGATACTATCTGCTGCCAGTTCCTGATCACCCGGTATTCCAAGCATGCGGACCGCATCCATGTGATCCTGGTGAATGAAGCCTTGGGATTCTGAGAAGGTGCAAGCATTTTGTTAGAATGAAAAAGTCGGGAACCGCAGTGCAAGGACTGAGGGTTCCCGACGGTTCTTATCTGTCAGAATGTTTTCCTTTTATGTAGTTGAAAGGAATCGCGAGGAAGGTCGCCACGGAGGCGAGTACAAAAGTGACCGTGTAGCCGAAGCTTTCGGAGACCGCTCCAAAGCAGGCAGCTCCGGCACCTCCGCCAATGTCCTGGGCCAGCATGAGGGTAGAATTTGCAACGCCTCTTCGTTCATCAGAAACCGACAGTAAGATATCGGCCTGCAGATACTGGGAATACAATGTGCCGCCGACAGCCATAATGACGGAAGCGGCCATCATCATCCAGACGTTGTTTGCGAAGGCGACCAGAATGGTACCCACGCCGATAATGAAGAGTCCAACAGTAATGATCGAACGGGACTTCATGAACCTGCGCAGTCGACCCGCAAAGAGCCTTGTCACGATGATCGCGATATTATGGACTGTGAAGAAGAGGCTCATGGCAGCGATGCCACGGCTCTCGCCACAAAGAATGACAAAATTGTTTACAGGGCTGAAACCGAAAAGGCCGAAGAAAAAGACCATGCAGGGCAGGATGATGGACAGTTCGAGCACAGAGTTGAGATGGAATCGTGCTTTCTCTTGCTTTCTGGGCTTTGGCACATATTCATCATGATACAGCAGACCGAAAACAGAGGAGACCAGGGACATGGCCAGTGTTACGATAAAGAAGATCTGCGGACCGACCTGCTCGTACAAATAGAGGCCCAGCAGGGGCGAAAACATGGCTGTTAGGGAAGAGGCAATGCCAAAGATGCCGAGGGCGTCGACCAATCGTTCCTCGGGTGAAATATCCGAAATGATGGTCGGCGGTACTGGAAACAGGATCCCTTGAGAAAAACCGCTGACGCACCGCATCAGGATCATGCCCGGTACAGAGTCTCTCAGGATGTAGTACCCAAGGGCGTTGATCGCAAAGAGGGCACCACCCAGGACCAGCATGGGTTTCCGGCCCCAGGTATCGATCTTCGGAGCGATGGTCAGCCGGGTCAAAAGACCGACAGCGGTCAGACCGAAGCCCATCCAGCCGACTTGAGAATTGGAGCCGCCGATGCGCAGCATATGCACCGGAAGAATATAAATAAAAGCAAAGTTTGTAAAAGAAGCAAACGTAACGCACAAATTAATGAGAATGAAGTTTTTGCTCCAAAGCCGACTCTTTCCCAAGACAGTGTACCTCCTGAATCCTGATCATTTTTCACCCTTCAAGTTTATCATAGTGCAAGAGAACTGACAAATTGTTATTTTTAATATCATGATATTCCGAGAAGGAATATTACGATGGAGCCGCTCAGGAAAGGTCCTCTGATCATCTTGTATATATGCGCCATAGGGTATATAATGCGGGCATCTTTGGTTGAGAAGAATAGGATTCCACCATGAAGCAGTACATAGTTGATGCGTTTACAAACCAGCCATTTAAGGGGAATCCGGCCGCCGTCTGTGTGATAGATCACTGGCCGTCTGAAAGATTCATGATGGATCTGGCCATGGAAAACAATGCTGGTAGCGATTTCGGAACTTGCGATCGAGATGTAAAGATAAACAGGAGGAACATCCACATGATTACCGATACTTTTGATAATCAGTCTCCAGCGATCATCAACCCGGGTGTAAAAGAAGATGCACCTGCTGTGGATGCATGCATTATCACATTTTCGCACGAGATCGAGAAAAATGTGGTCGAGAATTATGCCAATGGTGAGATCGCTTCTCTTTGGTGCGCCACCGGCCGCACGCCGGTATATCTGATCGAGAAAAACGGAAAGCGGTTTGCGTTCTACAAGACGTATGTGGGCGCCCCGATCACCACGGGTCTTATAGAGGATGTGACGACCGAGCTGAAGTGCAGGAAGTTCATTCTTTTCGGTGGGGCAGGCTGCCTGGACAAAGAAATCGCCCATGGAAAAGTCATGGTTCCTTCCGCCGCGTATCGGGATGAGGGCACTTCGTACCATTACGCACCGGCTTCTGACTATATCAGCATTCCCAATCATTCTGTGGTTGCGGAGTTTATGAAGAAGAGCGGGATCCCGTATGTGATCGGGAAGACCTGGACGACCGATTCCCTTCTACCGTGAGACAAGAAACAACTTTGAGAAGCGCAAGGCCGACGGCTGTATCTCTGTCGAGATGGAATGCGCCGGTGTACAGGCCATGTGCACGTTCCGAGGTTTGGAATTATACCCGTTCTTCACAAGCGGTGACCTTTTAGACGCCCCAGAGTGGGACGAGCGTGGGAAGGATTACCAGAACGGAGGTCAGCACGATGTCGGACATTTCGATATTGCTCTGGCTCTGGCGGATTATGTGTCATGCGAAGATGCCCAAAGTGAGGAGTGAAAAATGAAAGCACTGATCATCAACTGCAGCCCGGTACGGACTGGCGCGACAGCGGAGATCTGCCGGATCACGGCGGAGGAATTGTCAGGGAAATATGATGTAAAGAGCGTGTGCATCGATGATTACCGGTTTGCCTTCTGTAAGGGATGCCGCAGCTGTCATAAGACGGCGAAATGTGTTCAGCATGACGATGTGGATCTTTTGATCCATGAGTTTGAACAGGCGGATGTGATCGTCTGTGTGGCGCCGTCCTACTGGGCGGATGTGCCGGGGCAGTTCAAGGCCTTCATCGACCGGTGCACGCCCTGGTGCAATACCCATGAACCCTATGCCACGATC
>CADBPG010000058.1 GCA_902796435.1 uncultured Eubacteriales bacterium
AAAAAAACCGCAGCCATCGTAGCTGCGGTTTTTTTCATACACTTTTTTAAACTCAGGCCTTGGGGGCGTCGGTGACGACGCGGACGGCGGGGGCCTGGACACCGGCTTCGCCCAGCGCTTCGACGATCTGCTGGATCAGGCCGAAGTAGGCATCCCAGTAATCCGGGGTGTAGCACCAGGCGCGGACGATGAATTCCATCGCCTCGTTGGTGGCGCCGCTGACCTGTGCGAAGGGAGCTGCCGGATCGGAGATGATCTTCTCGTTCTTGTTCATGACATCCTTCATGATGTCCTGCACCTTCTGCGGTGCCTCGCTGCGGGCGGTCGTGAAGACCAGGTCGACGCGGCGCTTGCCCTCACGGGTGTAGTTCACGATGTTGCCGTTCATGAGCGGGCCGTTGGGCAGGATCACGGTGCGGTTGTCGATGGTCAGCAGTTCGGTGTAGAACAGGGCGATCTTCTTGACGAAACCTTCTTCGCCGGCGCCGCTGATGTAGTCCTCAACATTGAAGGGACGGAAGATCAGCAGCATGATGCCGCCGGCCAGGTTGGACAGGGAGCCTTGCAGTGCCATGCCGATCGCCAGACCTGCAGAAGCCAGGACTGCGACGATGGAGGCCATGGGGACGCCCAGAATGCTGATGATCGAGATAATCAGCAGGGTGTACAGGCCGACCTTGACGAAGTTGGTGATGAAGCGATGGACGGTGGGATCCATTTCATCGAACTTCTTGATCTTACCAAGCAGTTTGACAAGCTTCTTGATGACGATGCGGCCAACGATGAATACGACCAGCGCGAGCAGGATCTTTCCACCGACGTTTACGCCGAGGTCCTGCAATTTGCTTAACAATTGATCCATACGATACCCTCCTTCTTTTTATCTGCGGCAAATGTTCCCTGCCACGATAATTCTTTTGCCATAGTATAGCGAAAAAAAAGTGGCTGTGCAAGAGAATTTCCAAAAAATTATTGGGTGGCCTTCAGTTTATACCGGCTGGCCTTTTCCCTGTCTTTAACTACGCCGCGGCCGGTGCGATAGCAATCACTGATCTCCTGATAGCCGCGCTTGATCGCCTTGTGCATTTGCACCGTGTAGTCTGTCTCGTCCTCTTCCTTCGCCTTCTCAATGTAGCGGGCGTAGGCCGGCAGATACCCCTCTAGGAAGGGCAGCATCTCCTCCGCGTGGGGGACGTCCTTGGTGAAACCGCTGTGGGACTCCTCCGGGAAGAGGTAGCCATCGACCACGAAGCTGACGACCTTGGGCAGGAAGCGCGGGCTCTCGTCCAGGCATTTCTTGATATAATACTGGACGAACTCCCGGTCAGGCTTCAGATTGGGGCCATCGTAGTCCAACTCGATAGCGAAGGAATAATAATAGGCATCCAGCATCTCACGCTCGCTCAGAGTCTTTTTATACTCCGGCGTCATGTTGGCGAAGAAGAACTGGAACCAGCGGATCGAAGTGTCATGATCCTTGTCCTTTTCGCCCCGGCCCAGGATGTAGGAATAATTCCGGATCAGCTCGACCACGCAGTCCAGATCCCCCTCCTGCGCGCCGATCTCGAAGTAGTGGACGCCCTCGGGTGTCAGCTGTGCCTGCGGATCCTTTCTCTTTTCCAACATGCCCAGCTCGTAGGCCGCGTCCGGGCAATGCAGTTCCATGGCCCGCTCCAGATAGGGTTTCCATTCACTCTGGTCCAGCTTCTTGATGGTGGAGACCATGTACTTGATGGCGTTTTTATGACCCTTGTCTGCACTGATAAAGAACAGTTCGAGTGATCTTTTTATATCCTGCTCGACACCTTCGCCGAACTCGTACAGGCATCCCAGGCGATAATAGGGTGTGCCGGAGTTGATCTTGCCCTCCTCCGCCAGCTTGTAGGCGGTCTCGTAGCACTCCCGCTTGCCGGGGATGTCTCCCTGCTTGCCCACGACATAGCCCTTATAACAGTAGGACAGGAAGTCACCCCGCTTGATGGCCTCATCATACATGGCGACAGCCGCATCGTAATCCTGCTCCATCGGTTCTCCATCTTCATACATGAAGGCCAGGATGCGGTAGGCCCGGGGGAATTCGAATTCTGTCGCCTTCAAGGCATACATGTAGGCCAGATCCACGTCCTTTTCCACGCACTCACCGCGCCGATAGCCGAAGGCCATGTAGTACATGGCGGTGACACTGCCCAGTTCCGCGGCAGTCTTCCAGCAGGCATAGGCCTTGTCCATGTCCTTGGACCGGCCTTTGCGGCCGTAATAATAATCATCACCAACGTAAGTCAACGCGAAGGGGCTCTGCTCCTGCATCGCCTGGTCGAACTCGTCCAGCCAGCTGACCTCCAGCGGTTCCTTGGCAAACTTCAGCGCCGCGTACAGGTAGCGCCCGTCGGCGCTGCCATAGTGCCGCGCTACCTTATAGTAGAATTCGGCCTTGCGGGTCTGTACCTCGGTCTTTAAGCCCAGCTCGTAGGCCAGGCCTAGCAGCACCGCGTTCTCCGGCTGGAAACAAACGCTGAAATGGCCCTGCTTCTCCTCCCGCAGCAGCTCCTCGATCTTCTGGAGCTTCTCCGTTTCGATGAAGTATTTCTTCTCGTTCCAGAGGATGTCACGCTCCGCCGGAGCCTCTTTCGCAGGGGCGGGACCAGTGCCCGCCGTCCCGTTCAAGGCCCGGCTCAGATCCCGGATGAAGGCGTCCATGGCCGTCGGCTGATAACGGATGTACTGTGTACTCTGGATGATCAGCTTGACACGGGGCGGGATCTGCACGTCCTCCAGCCAGACCGCCAGGATCTTTTTCTGTTCGGAAGCAGCGAACTCCAGCTCGCGCAGGCACCAGTCCGAACGGACCGAGTGCTCTGACACGATGAAGGTCAGGTATTCACAGGCGACGATCTGGTTGGCGATGACGGAGAAATAGTTTTCACCGCCCCGCAGTTTGGAATCATACCAGACCTCCGCCAGATCCGTCTGCTGGATCGCCTCGGCGATCTTGCGGACCTCTGTAGTATCGTTATGGGAATAACTGATAAATAGTGTTTTCTTGCTCATTATTTTTCCACCTGCAGCCGGAACGGAAATGCTGGCAGGCCGGCCTCATTGTACAAGTTGATTTCATAATAGGGTTCCCACGCGAAGGAGACTTCCTCCGGAATGACCGGTTTGCCTTCCACCGTCAGGGATACGATCAACTGGTCCTCCTGGATCTCCACCTTGATCTGGCCCTCCGGCACGGTCTTCAGCGTGCACAGCAGGCTTTCCATGGGATCTGTGGAGATCGGGGCATCGAAGCCGCCGTTGGTGGCCGGCTCCAGGTGCAGGCCTGCGCCATGGTCGAAGCAGATACGTACACTATCGCCGTCGGCTTTGGCGGAAACTGCCCTTGGGGCATCTCCATCTACCGGCAGATCGTAGACATGCTGCAGCGCCAGCAGACCCAGCCGTTCACCAGGCTTTCTCTTGTACTTCGGGTGGATATCGTAACGCATGCCCGCGTCACCCATGGAGGCGGCGTATACGTTGTCTTCCAGGTCCACACACTTGAGCTGCTGATCACGCAGCTCCGGATACTTGTCGCCGGCGTTGCCCAACCACCAGCCAAAGGGTGCCAGCTGCACCAGCAGGAAGGGCATGGTCTCGTCCTGGAAATCCTTGCGCCACTTGTGGACCACGGCGCTCAGCATCTTCTGGTGCAGGTCCGGATGGATCTCATCACTGCAACCCTGGTACCAGATGAAGCCCCGCAGCGTGTAGGGCATGATCTTCTCCAGCATGATGTGGTACAGACCGCAGGGGCGCCAGTAATGTAGCGGATGCAGGAAGTTGAAGGCCTGGTACTCGGCCATCTGCTTGACGGCCTCCTCCTGCTCTTCCTTCGTGAAGCCCGGATACAGGATGCGGTCGAAAGGGCTCGGTGTGGCCGGATCGGAGACACCCTGACGCACTGTCTTGAACATCGCCATGGCCTGCTCCAGCTGGTCCTTGTGGTCCGCAAGCTCCTTTTCGTAGTCCTCCAGCCAGACGGCGCCGCCCGCTTCCTTGATGGTTTCTTCCGGCAGCCAGCAGACCGACCGGGTACCGCCCCAGTTGCAGCCGATGACCGCCACGGGCACGTTCTCATCCAAGAGCGAGGCCACCTTCCGCATGAAGAAGTAGCTCACCGCGGAGAAATAGGGCAGATCCTCCGGCGTCAGCTTGCGCCACAGACCGAAGTTCGAATAGTCCCACGCCTCCAGCATGCCCTCGTAGGAGACCTCCGGGTAGTCGAAGAACCTTAAGCGCTCCTTCAGGACTTCGTCGCCTTCGATGGCGGCCTGCTCGTCCTTTTTCTCCGCGTCGGTGTCCATCAGATACTCCATATTGGACTGACCACCCGCCAGCCACACTTCACCGATGGCCACGTCCTCGATACGAACGGTGTCGGTCCCGTCGGTGATCTCCATCGTGTGGCCGTAGCCCGCCGGCTGGGGCGGAATGTGCACGCAGAAGGCGCCGTCCGCCTCCGCGTACTTCCTGCGCTCGACGGTCTTGCCACCGCCGATCAGCCGGACCAGGACCAGAGCGCCTGGCTCCGCCTGGCCGAAGATGTTCAGTTGCTTGTTCCTCTGCAGGACCATGTGGTCGGCAAACATCATGGGTAATGTAAGCATGGTTTCTCTCCTCTATTGCTCCGCCGCGGGTAGCCGGCGGGTTTTTTGACAGCTCTTGCTCGTATCATAGCATAGATTGGAGGGAGAATAAAGGGGGAGAACGAGTTAGTGGGCGGGCGATTACGTGGTGGAGTGATGAGTTGCCGTTCTGGAGGGTAATGTGGCGCACTTCGCGAACGCGATTACGTTCTATAGTAAAGTGTGGCCGCTCCGCAGGGTAATCGTTACCCCCTGAAATTCACGTGTGCTCGTTTGGAACGTAATTGCGCTGTTTTGTTTACGTTCTGGAATGGGGCGAGGTCGAAATGCAACGTAATGGTCCCTCTTTGCAGACCCTGCAAGCTGCTGATTACTGTCTAAATGTTCAATTCTCTCTTCTGGACAGTAGCACCACGAGGCCGATTACTGTCTATATATTCATTTCTCTCTTCTGGACAGTAGCACCACGGGTCTGATTACTGTCTGCTCGCTACATCCTCGTCTCAGGCAGTAATATGACCACCCATATTACTCTTCTATATTTCAAATCTGCATTTCAAACAGTAATCAAGCCGACCAAGCTACTTTCCAGCCTGCAAATTCCCATTTCAAAAAGTAATTAGTCCATCCAAACTACTTTTCCATATTTCAAACTTCATTTCAAACAGTAATCTCCCCGACCAAGCTACTTTTAAAATCTCAAATCCCCATTTCAACCAGTAATGTGGAGTCCAAGGCTGCCGTCACTCTACAATAACCTACAAAAAAAGCCAACCAACAATGTTGATTGGCTTTTTTCATCACCTATTATGACACGCCATGAAGTGGCCGGGCCGGATCTCGCGGTTCTCGGGCTCTTTCTGGCGGCAGATGTCGGTGGCATAGGCGCAGCGGTCGGCGAAGCGGCAGCCGGGCTTCGGGTTGACCGGGCTTGGGATCTCGCCCTGGATCGGGATGCGGTGGCTTGCGCGGGCCCGCTTGGGGTCTGCTTCCGGGATCGCTGACAGAAGTGCCTGGGTGTAGGGGTGCGTCGGATGGGCGAAGAGTTCCTCCGTCGGGGCTGTCTCCACCACCATGCCCAGATACATGACGATGACACGGTCGGAGATGTACTTGACCACGCTCAGGTCATGGGCGATGAAGAGGTAGGTGAGACCACGCTCCTCCTGCAGCTGGTTCAGCATGTTCAGGATCTGGGCCTGGATGGAAACGTCCAGTGCGGAGATGGGCTCGTCGCAGATGATGAATTCCGGATCCACGGACAGGGCGCGGGCGATGCCGATACGCTGCCGCTGGCCGCCGGAAAACTCGTGGGAGAAGCGGGACATGTGCTCCTTGTTCAGGCCGACCGTCTCCAGCAGCTCCTGGACCCGGGCCTCGATCTGGTCCGCCGGCATCTTCGCCAGCTTCAGGCCTTCGCCCACGATCTCCTTGACGGTCATGCGCGGGTTCAGCGAGGCGTAGGGGTTCTGGAAGATCATCTGGACCTTGCGGGTGAAGTCCCGGGCCTCCCGCTTGTTGAAGGTGTTGATATCCTTGCCCTCGTAGAAGACCTGGCCGTTGTCCGGCTCGTAGATCCGGATCAGGCAGCGGCCGGTGGTGGACTTGCCGCAGCCGGATTCACCGACCAGGCTGACGGTCTCTCCTTTGTAGATATCGAAGGAGACGTCCTCCACGGCTTTCAGGACGGCCTTGTGGCCCACCGTGAAATACTTGCTCAAGTTGCGGACCTGGACCAGTGGCGTGGAGTTGTAATCTACCTGATGCATCAGATCTCCTCCTTTCCTGCGTCCATATGCGGCCGGCGGAACGAAGTCTCCGGCGCCATCTCATGCTGCAGCCAGCAGACCGTGCTGTGCTCTGCACTGAAATGGATCTCCTCCGGGGGCAGCTCGTTGCAGATCTGCATGCAGTGCTCGCAGCGTGCCGCGAAGGGGCAGCCCACGGGCGGCGCAAACAGATCCGGCGGCGTTCCCTCGATGGGGTGCAGCCGCTCGTCCTTGGCCGTATCCAGCCGGGCGATGGATTCCATCAGGCCCTTCGTGTAGGGATGGGCGGTCTCATAGTAGATCTCGTCCACCGTGCCCCGCTCCATGAGCTTGCCACCGTACATGACGACGACCCGGTCACAGATCTTGGCGATGACACCCAGATCGTGGGTGATCATGATGATCGAGGTACCCAGCTTCTCCCTCAGCTCCAGCAGAAGCTCCAGGATCTGCGCCTCGATCGTCACGTCCAGCGAGGTCGTCGGCTCATCACAGATGATGACGCTGGGCTGGCTGACCAGGGCGATGGCGATCATGATCCTCTGCTTCATACCGCCGGAGAGTTCATGGGGGTACTGGCGATAGCGTTTCTCCGCATTGTTGATGCCGACCAGTTTCATGATCTCCAGCGCTTTTTCCTTCACTTCCTGGCGGCTGATGTCCTTATGGCCGCGGAAGACCTCCTCGATCTGGGCGCCGACACGCATGGTCGGGTTCAGCGAGGTCATCGGATCCTGAAAGACAAAGCCGATCTCCTTGGAGCGGAATTCTCTCAGTTCTTTCTTGTTCATTTTCAGGACGTCCTGCCCCTTGTAGAGGATCTCGCCGCCCTCGAAAAAGCCCGGCGGCTCCGGATTCAGCCGCATGATGCACTGGGCCGTCACGCTCTTGCCGCAGCCGGACTCTCCCACGATGCCCAGGATCTCCCCCGGACGGACGTCAAAGCTGACGTCCCGCACCGCTTTGACGGTACCGCCGTAGGTCTTGAATGAATATACAACGTTTTTTAATGATAAGATCGGTTCCTGCATGGGCTTCTCCTCCTTACTCCGTACCGCGTAGCTTCGGATCCAGCGCGTCCCGCAGGCCGTCACCCAGCAGGTTCAGGGCCAGCATGGTCGTGCAGATGAAGAAAGCCGGCCAGAAGATCTCGTGCGGATGGATCCGCATGTAGGCGATGCCTTCCTTGGCCAGGACGCCCCAGCTGCAGTTTGGCGGTGCGATACCTAAGCCGATGTAGCTTAAGAACGCCTCCTGGAAGATGGCGCCGGGGATGCTCATGCACAGGTTGGTGATCAGCATGCCGATAATGTTCGGGATGATGTGCCTAAGGATGATGGCGAAGTCCGGCACGCCCAGGACCCGGGCCGCCATGACGAACTCCTGTTCCTTCAGCCGGTAGACCTCGCCGCGGACGAACCGGCAGGTGCCGATCCAGCCGACGACGCAAAGGGCGACGATCAGGGGCGCCACGCCCTTGCCCAGCACCATCATGACCAGGATAGTGATGATCAGGCTGGGGATACCGTACAGGATATCCACGATGCGCATGACGATCATGTCCAGTTTGCCGCCGTAGTAGCCGCACAGGCCACCGATGACAGCGCCGACGCACATGTTGATGACGGCGGTGAACAGGCCGATGGACAGCGAGACCCGGGCACCCATCCACACGCGGACCCACTGGTCACGTCCGGTGGCGTCCGTCCCCAGCCAGTGCATGGCGGACGGCGCCTGGTTCATGGCCTGAGCGTCCATGGTGGTGTATTTATAGTGGCTCAGCATCGGTGCGAAGATGGCCAAAAGCACATATAATACCAGGATGCACAGCCCGATGAAGGCGGAGCGGTTTTTCCACAGTCTGCGCCAAGCATCCTGCCAGAAGGACAGGGAGGGCCGGCTGATAGACTCCATCTTCTCGGTGTTTTTCCCTTGTACGACAAATTGTTCCTGTCTGTATTCTGCCATAGCGCCCTCCTCACTTCTTACCGATCCGGACACGCGGATCGGCGATGCCGTACAGAATGTCTACGATCAGATTGCAGAAGACCAGGAAGATGCCGTAGAAGACTGTCATACCCAAGGTCATGGAATAATCGTTGTTACTGACGCTCTCCACGTAATACTTGCCCATGCCCGGGATCGCGAAGATCGCCTCGATGACGAAGGTACCTGTCAAGACCGCGGCCACCGTCGGCCCCAGGATCGTCATGACCGGCATGATCGCGTTGCGGATCTGGTGCTTCGCGGTGATGCGCACTTCCGACAGGCCTTTGGATCGGGCCGTCTTGATGTAGTCCTGCGTGGTGACCTCCAGCATGCTGGCCCGCATGATCCGTGACACATGGGCCAGGGTGTAGAAGGACAAAGCGCAAGCCGGCAGCACCGTGTACTGGAACCCTTGATATTTCGCGACAGGGAACAGCCCCCACTTGATGCCGAAGAAGTACTGCAGGCAGGCGCCGATGATGAAGTCCGGCATGCTGGTGCCGATGATCGCCACCATGACGCAGAAGAAGTCGATCTTCGTGCCGCGTTTCCGGGCGGCCAGGATACCTAAGATCAGGCCGAAGGAAACGGCCACGCACAGGGCACGGATGCCCAGGTCCGCGGAATAGGGGAAGGTCTGCCCGATGATGTAGTTGACCGTCTTGTTGGTGTAATGCATGGAGTAGCCGAAATCTCCCCTAAGGAGATTGCCCATGTATTTAAAATACTGGACGATCAGCGGCTGGTCGAAACCATAGTATTTACGCAGGTTCGCGGCGACGTCCGGCGTGAGTTTCGGGTTGGTGAACGGTTCTCCGGGCATCAGACGCACCAGGAAGAAGACGATCGTCACCAGCACGAAGAGGGTCAGGATCGCCGCGATGACCCGTTTGATGATATATCTCGCCATATCAGCCTCCAGGAAAAGATTGCTGTATGTTGGAAAGCCCCGGGGTTTGTGCCGGGGCTTCCGTGTAGATGTTTGACTAAAAATGTGTTGAGAAATAAACGAATTGCTCCGCGCTGACGCGCTCCCGCAATTCTAACACACTCGAACTCTCGCGCTACCGCGCTTCATTCTCGTGTGTTAGGGCGTCCGAGGTCATCCGCAGCTGCTTGAACACAAGTGTTCAGCATCTGCTCCTGACTTCGTACGCTTTTATTTCATGTCTCCATACGCCCAGTCGATGTTGACACTGCAGAAGTAGAAGGAGATGTTGGTGACATCTTCGTCCAGGATGTAGTAGGCGGTTCTTGCCTGCAGCGGTACCCAGGCGCCGTCCGCGATCAGCAGCTGCTCAGCCTGGTTCAGCATGTCCATACGAGCGTTCAGGTCAGTCTCGGTCTTGGTCTTGTCCAGCAGCGCGTCTACTTCCGGATTGCCGTACGGGGTGTACCAGTCGACATCGGAGCGGAACAGTTCCAGGTAGGTGTACGGATCATCATAGTCCGGACCCCAGCCGGCGTAACCGATCTCATAGTCGCCCTTCGGATAGACTTCGCCGTAGATGTCAGAATAGGTGACCTGGCGGATGTTGACCTTGATGCCCAGCACGTTCTGCCATTGCTCCTGCAGGACTTCGGCGATACGCTTGTTGCTTTCATTATCGGTGGTGACGAACTCGATCTCGATGTCGGAGGCGTTGGCGATGCCCAGCTCTTCCATCGCGGCAGCCAGGTATTCCTTGGCCTTCGCGGTGTCGCCCTGCATCGGGTACGCGTAGCTGTTGACATCGTAGGTCTCGCCATAGGTCTTGCCGTCTTTACCCTGCAGACCCGGGAAGCACAGCGCGTTGTAGGGGCTGTACACACCATTGTTGGCCAGCAGATTGTACTCTTCACGGTTCAGGGCATAGTTGATGGCCAGACGGAAGTTCTGGTTGCCCCATACCGGGTTCGGGCTTTCGGTATTGATGTAGCAGTAATCGACGTTACCGTTGGTGAAGTAATTCACGTTCGGCTTGTCCTTGTACTCTTCCACGTAGGCAGTCGGAATACCGACATAGTCCAGTTCGCCCTGCTCATACAGCGCCAGACGGGTCTCTTCCTTCTCCACATAGGAGATCTGGACCTTGTCCCAATGGATGTTGTCCTTGTCCCAGAAATACTCGTTGGGCTCAAAGATGTACTCGTTGTCTGTGTTGGAGATCAGCTTGAAGGGACCGGAGTAGACGTTCTTGTCCGCGGTGGCGGCAAAGTCTGCACCGTACTTCTCAACGATATCCTGACGCAGCGGAGAGAAGTTGGACTGGGAACCCAGCATGCTCAGGAAATAAGAAGTGGGGTTCTCCAGGGTGACTTCCAGGGTCTTTTCATCCAGCGCCTTGACGCCCAAATCATCCACAGCGGCTTCGCCGGCGATGATGGCATTACCATTTTTCAGGACGCCCACGATGAACTGGTAGGGACTGCCTGTGGCCGGATCTGCCAGACGCTTCCAGCTGTACTCGAAATCATTCGCGGTGATGACCTGGCCATCGCTCCACTTGGACTCTCTCAGATGGAAGGTATATACGGTACCATCGTCAGAAATGTCCCAGGATTCTGCCAAACCTGCAGTGACCTTACCACCGGTGTTACGGGTCAGGTTTTCGGTCAGCGCGTGCTGGATCTCATTGTCGCCAATACTATTACCCATGTTCGGGTCAAAGGTGGTGGGCTCGGTGCCGACCGCATAGCGGAAGACCTTCTCGCCGGTACTCTCCTCAGTCTTGCTTTCTGTTTCACCATCTACAGACCCTTTGGGGGTGCTGCAGGCTGCCAGGGATAAAACCATGGCAACAACTAACATAAGAGCAAATAATTTCTTCATGTTTCTGCCTCCCTGAATAATTGTATACAATTGTATAATGGTTGATTATATACAATTTGTTTAGGCTTGTCAACATGAAATTTCATAATTATTCGGTTATCGCTTCATAAATGCTGGTTTTATACAGCTTTTTAGGCCAGAGAAATGGCCGTTTCTCCAGTATGCATACATTCTTCAAATTATTTCTCTATCTTGTATGTATCGGTTCAAACCACTTTTGTCGATCATACATACACTTCTCTGCTAAATCCCGTATCTTGTCGGTATTTGAAACACTATTTCTTTGCTTTGCGATGCCTGCATCTAGAATTCCTCACGTATATGCTTGCATATCTGCGAATCAAGGTTTGATCATACCAACATTTGACCATGAAATACTTCAGAATGTATGTATTATTCCGATTATCAAATCTTTTTCATACATACATGTCAGTAAGAATCTCACCGTTTTGTAGGTTCCAGGCCGAAAGTGCACTGAAAAAAGCATCCGTGGTGTACGGATGCTCCATTCTTTATTGATATCTTTAGTATCCCAACGCCCGATCAACGATATGGATCGGTGGTTTGCCCTCCAGCACCAGGCCCAGATTGCGGACCGCCACGTCCACCACGCGGCTGTAGTTGACGCCGGCCCGGTATCCGCCGGAAATGTGGGGCGTGATGTACACCCGCGAGGTCATCCACAGGGGATGGTCCTTGGGCAGCGGCTCTGGATCCATCACATCCAGGCAGGCGGCTTTCAGATGGCCGCTGTTCATGACGCGGATCAGGTCTTCCGTGACAACGGAGTTGCCCCGGCCCACATTGACCAGGATCGCCGTGGGCTTCATGAGGCGCAGCCTGCGCTCATCGAACATGCCGTCCACCGCCGCAGTACCCGGCAGGCTCAAGGCCACCACGTCCATCATGGGCAGCAGGTCGTCCATGCCCTCCGGAGT
This sequence comes from uncultured Eubacteriales bacterium, assembly GCA_902796435.1. Classification (GTDB taxonomy): domain Bacteria; phylum Bacillota; class Clostridia; order Lachnospirales; family Bianqueaceae; genus RUG159. Next base: position 12,134 of record CADBPG010000058.1, read on the forward strand.
CACCAGCTGCTCTACGAAATCAGGCTGGTCGTGCAGGGTCCTGCGGACGCCGTAGCAGGTGGCGCCCAGGGCTGCGGCTTTCTTCAGGTAGGAGGTGCCGATGGCACCCATGCCCACCGAAAGCACTTTGGACCCTTCGAACCGGTCGATGTCCGTCAAAAGCTCCCAACCCTTGCGCTGCTGCATGGCCAGGTACTCCGGCATCCGCTTCATGGCCATCAAGGTGGTGGTCAGCATATGTTCGGCGATGGAATCACCATAGGCGCCGTAGGCGTTGGCCAGAACGACCTGTTCCGGCAGCCAGTCGAAACCGTTGGCGCCGGCGCTGAACAGCTGGACGAACTTAAGATTCGGCATCTTGGCTGCGATCTGCGGGGTGATAAATCCGCAGAAAAGTTCCGCCTCCGCCAGGTCCTCCGGCGTCACGCCCTCCATATGCTCTGTAAAAATGATGTCACAGCCGGCCAGCTGCAAGAATTTCTGCCGGCCTTCTTCCGTGTGCCGGCCCGTGATGATGACTTTGGGCTTCATTCGTACTGCTCCTTTTTATCGTTCCACTAACTTGATGATCTTCTTTTTCCACGCGCCTTTGAGGCCTTTGTAAGGGTGCTCGCGCAGCGGCAGGTTCCCCTTGGTCGCGCCGATCAGCACCGTGGACGGGTGGGTGAACTCCCGGAACCCCCACACGCCGTGGTAGGCGCCCATGCCGGAATGGCCGACACCACCGAAGGGCACGCCCTTCACCATTAAGTGCAGGCACACCTCGTTGATGCATCCGCCGCCGTACTGCATCCGGGCCAAGACCTGTTTGGCCCACGCCACGTCCTTGGTGAAAATATAAAGGGACAGGCCATGCTCCCGCGCCTCGATAGTTTGCAGGATCTCGTCGACCTGGTCGTCCGGGAAGGGGACCACCGGCAGCAGCGGTGAAAACAATTCATGCTGGACGATGGGTTCGTCCTTACCCACCGGGTAGATGATGGTCGGCGCGAACTTGCGCAGGACCCGATCCCCGATGCCGCCCAGGCGGATCCGATCCTTGTACTGCTCCGCTTCCTCGGCGCATTTCTGGTAGGCCGCTTCTGTGATCAGGCAGGGATACTCCTCGTTGTGGACCGGGTCCGGCCCGATCTGCCGGTGGAACTCTTTTTGCAGCAGGTCCAGGAACTCCTCCGCCACTTCCTCCGCAACCGCCACCTGGTTGATATTGATGCAGATCTGGCCACTATTTAAGATTTTGAAGAAAGCGATCTTCCGGGCGGCGTCCTTCAGATCCGCGTCCTTGCGCACGATGCACCAGTTGCCCGTCTCACCACCCAGCTCCAGCGTCACCGGCGTCAGGTTCTTAGCGGCCTGCTCCATTACGTGCACGCCGACCCGGGGCGAGCCGGTGTAAAAGATCTTGTCGAAACGCTCCGCCAGGCACAGGTCCGCCACATCATGACCGCCGTCCACCACCGTGACATACTCCGGCGGGAAGGCGCTTGAAATCAGTTTCTGCAGCACCTTCGTGCTTTCGGCGGACTTGGAGCTGGCCTTGATCACCGCGGTGTTGCCGCCGGAGATGGCCGCCGCCAGTACGCCCAGCGACAAGAGAATGGGGAAATTGAAAGGACTGATGATCAGCGCTGTCCCATAGGGCACCTTGTACACTTTCGTGATCATGCTGGGGAAGCTGACCAGCCCGCTCCAGTGGGTCTCCGGCCGAGCCCAGCGCTTCAAGTGGTGCAAAGCCTCGTTGATCTCCAGGATCACGCTGCCGATATCGCAGAAGTAGGCCTCTGTCGCATCCCGCCCCAGGTCCTGGGCCAGGGCCAGCTCGATCTCCTTTTCGTGGGCCTGCACCGCCTTCTTCAGATGCTTTAACTGCTGGATCCTCCAGCCCACGTCCATCGTCGCGCCGGAGCGGAAGAACTGCCGCTGCCCTTCAACCAGTGCGTGGATCTGCGCTTCATTCCACATACGTACCCTCCATTAGCCAATGTTTCCCTGCGCATAAGTGATCAGGAGCTTGCCATTGCCCGTTCTGAACTCGACCTTTACGTGCTTGTCTTCCCAGATCGCCAATATTGACCGTTCTTCATTGTCACCGTTCCGCTCCACGACCATGCCTTCATAGAACTGGTCCCAGGTATCATACTTAAATTCCGCCGGCGGCTGGTCCGGCGCACCGTAAAAGCGGACCATTTCCTTGTAGAACCGCGGGGCGAAATCCTTCTCATTGTCGATCCGGCCGGAGAAGTCCTTGGTCACCGCGTACATTTTGTCCTCCTGGTCGAACCACAGGGTGACCGTGAAATTGCGTCCTTCCTCGGCGAACTCCTTGCGTCCGAGCATATAACCGCCGTCCTTTTCGGTCCACCACTGACCATTCTTCTCCAGCTCTTCTAACACAGCCGTCTTCTCCTGCCCCATATACTGGCCGTAGTCCACCCAGTCCGGATAGCGCAGCTTCTTCTTGCCTATGACCCCGGTCACCAGCAGGATGATCAACAGTATGATCAGCGAAGCGATGGCGCTGAATAGGGCGTACCGCGCGTGCGGGCGGGTCTTCCGCTTCATGAAATATAGAATGATACCGACCGGAGGCAGAAACAGGCCCACCAGGATCCAGATGAAGGCCCCGTTGTCCGTCAGATAATAGGCCATGGCCTTGTTTTGCATGTCTTCTGACTTATAATCCGTTTTCGTCATCTGTGGGTGTCCCATCGTCGTTACCAAAGACGCACCGCACCATGGACAGGCCGCCGCGCCTTTGTCTACCTCCCTTCCACACTGCTTGCAAATGTATTTATCCACGATCGTTCCCTCCTTGTTGTTTCGTTCCGAAGGATACTATTGGTATCTACACTATGACAGAACCCCTTTGAAAATGCAAGCATCAGGGATAAATAGCAGGATTCAGGGATGATCAAGTTGACAAAAGGCCCCTTTTTCCTATAATAAAACCAGAACGATTAAAGGAGGTCATGCACGATGTTACAGTTCTGGGGCGATGGCTCGCAGGAAGCGAAAACGCTGGTCGAGCAGATCCGCGTGCGCAGCACGGAGAATTTCAATTGGACGTTCATCTTCATTCTTGCGGTCGTGTTTTACGTATATTGGACAGAGATCCACAAAAAGAATTATGATGTCATCTATGCCGGTGCGGCCCTGTACGGCGTGCACTGGCTCTACGAGATCGCGAACGCCGTGATCGGCCACGTGACGGGCTACCCCCTGTGGTCTGTCAGCAACGAGTCGACCACCTTCATCCTGCTGATCGGCGTGTGCTGGGAGCTCTCGATGATGTTCTCCCTGGCCGGCATCATCTCCTTCAAGATGCTGCCGCAGGACCGCACGAAGAAGATCCTGGGGATGGACTGCCGCCTGGTAGGCGCACTGGAGATGGCGCTGTTGTTCGCACTGGTGGAATCCTTCCTGGCCGCCACCAGCAATCACTCTTTCATCTGGGTCTATAAATGGTGGGGCGTACTGCCGGTCTTTGTCACCACTTACATTCCCTTCTTCCTGGCCAGCAACTTTGTACCGGACATGAAGCCCAAAGCCCGGAAGACTTTCCTGATCACGGAATGGGCCTTGGTCGCCCTTCTGCTGGTCATCCTGATCCCGCTGGGTATCATCTGATTTAAGGAGATAACATGCCACACGAGAAATTTCACTATAAGACCTGGGCTGAGGTGCAGGCCACTGCCTCTGCCCTGGGCTGCGCTTTGCCAGTGGCGGAAGATACTTCTATTCTAGGGCAGCCCCTTGATGCTGGAAATGTGCACTTTGCGAACCGCCTGGGCATCGCGCCGATGGAAGGTGCCGATTCCACGCCGGACGGCCGCCCTTCGGAGTATACGGTCCGCCGCTATGTCCGCGAGGCCGAAGGCGGCAGCGCCATGATCTGGTTCGAGGCCATCTCCATCGTGGAGGAGGGTCGATCTTCGGCGACCCAGCTTTTTCTGAACCGCGAGAACCTGGACAGCTACAAGCAGCTGGTGGCCCAGGTGAAGGAGGCCGGCCTGAAGGCCAACGGCTACGCCCCCTACCTGGTCATGCAGGCCAACCACAGCGGCCGCTACTCCAACCCGGGCAACAAGCCGGCGCCCATGATCGCCTACCGCCATCCGGAACTGGAGCAGTACCGGGCCGCCGATGACAGCTGCATCGTGTCGGATGACTACTTATTGAGCCTGGAGGAGAAGTTCGGCGAGGCCGCTTCCCTTGCGAAGGAGGCCGGCTTCGACGCGGTGGACATCAAGTCCTGCCACGGTTACCTACTGGCGGAACTGACCTCGGCCTACAACCGTCCGGGCCTCTACGGCGGCCGCTACGAGAACCGCACCCGCCTGCTGCGGAACGGGATCCTGGCCGCCAAGGTCTATGAAGACGCCAGTTTCGCCGTGACCTCCCGCTTAGGCATCTACGATGGTTACGCCTGGCCCTATGGTTTCGGTGTCAGCGAAGGCAGCGGCCTGGAGCCGGATCTTACCGAGCCGATCCGCCTGGTCCGCGAGATGTACGAGGACTTGGGCCTGCGTTTTGTGGACCTGACCATGGGCAACCCCTACGCGACGACCCACGTGACCCGCCCTTATGACATGGGCAAATATGTGCCGGACGAGCACCCACTGTTGGGCATCCACCGCATGATCCGCGGCATCGGCGCCGTGAAGCAGGCGGTGCCGGAGATGGTCATCTGGGCCTCTGCCCCCACCTACCTGCGCCAGTTCGCTGATCTCTACACCGCCGGCGCCGTGGAATCCGGCCTGTGCGATGGCATGCTCTTCGGCCGCATGGCCTTCGCCGACCCCACCTTCGCCAACGAGATCCTGCACGACGGCCGCATCGATCCCCGCCACGTCTGCCTGACCTGCGGCAAATGCGGCGACCTGATCCGCGCCCACAAGCCCACCGGCTGCGTGGTCCGCGACCCGCAGACCTTTATACCCTTCTACCGCGAGTTTTTGGAGGAGAAAAAGAACCAGCCCGCGAATTTTAGGGGGTGAACTTGGCGCTGTTTTGCGCTTTTGCACTTTTGCGTTTTTGCGTTTTTGCGTTTTTGCGCTTTTGCGTTTTTGCCGACGGATTACGTGGTGTGGTGACGACTTGTTGCCACACCACGTAGTGTTTTTGGCGGATTACGTGGAGGGATGAGGATAGTCAGTTTTGCAACGTAGTGGCGGCGGACAATCTACCGTCTGGGATGATGACTTGTTGCCACACCACGTAGTGTTTTTGGCGGATTACGTGGAGGGATGAGTGTCCTCGACTCTGCAAGGTAATGTTGTCCAAGCAATTACCTTCTGAAGAACATACACTCACTCCCGCACCGTAACCCGCCAAATTAATTACCTTCCAAAACCGCACATACTCACTCCTGCAAGGTAATGCTACCCAAACAATTACCTTCTGAAGAGCATACACTCACTCCCGCACCGTAACCCGCCAAATCAATTACCTTCCAAAACGCATACACTCACTCCCGCACCGTAACGCCCCCAACCAACTACCTTCCAAAACGCACACCCACACCTCCACACCGTAACCCAGTCAAAAACAAAGAGCATGGACCTAAACCCATGCTCTTTTTTCATCCCAGCCACTCAATTTCCACTCTCTGCTGGGTGATGGCAAACGGTGTTCGCTTGCGGACGGCGCGATGAACTGCCCGGCGATCACGCCATCCACGATGGAATTCACAGAGCCCATCGCCACGATCAAGGCCTGGATCGGCAAAAGCCGGAAGAACAACTGCGACACGATGGCATTCTGCTGCACATCTCTTTTCATAGCGATCGGACTCCTTCTTGAAGATTTTTAAACACTATACGATGAATCCGGCGCAAAATCAAGAATGCATGTGTATTGATTTTAACAAATCCATTGTATACAAATATACAAAATTGTGCTATACTGGGTAAAATCGGCTGTGCAAAATCACCATACAGCCGAAAAGAATCGTATATTACAGGAGGCATACCATTGAGAATCGAACAACACCCGATCCTCTCCTTCGATCGGGGCGAGAAAGTGACGTTTTTATTCAACGGCCAGCCGGTAGAAGGATATACGACCGAGACCATCGCCGCAGCACTGCATGCGGCCGGCGTCCGTGTGCTGAGCCATAGTCCGGAGCTGGACCGGCCCCGCGGCCTGTTCTGCGCCATCGGCAACTGCTCCTCCTGCCGGATGACCGTGGATGGTGAGCCCAACGTCCGCATCTGCGTGACCAAAGTCCGGGCCGGTATGACCGTAGAAGAGCAAAACGGAAAGGGGGTCGTGCGTCCATGATCCAGAACATCGACCTCATGATTGTGGGCGGCGGACCAGCGGGCCTGATGGCAGCCCTTGCCGCAGCCGAGGCCGCACCGGAAGATGCCCGCATCCTCCTGTGCGAGCGGGATGAAGCCCTGGGCGGCCAGCTGGTCAAGCAGACCCATAAATTCTTCGGATCCGAAAAGCAGCATGCCGGAGAACGAGGCTTTTTCATCGGCCGCGACCTGGCCGAGGCCGTCCGCGATGAAAAGAAGATCCAGGTGCTGACCGACGCCACCGTCCTGGGCTTGTATGAAGACGGTGTCGTGACCGTCCTGCATGATGACAAGCACCTGAAATACCGTCCGCAAAAGCTCATCGTGGCCACCGGCGCTTCCGAAAAGTTTCTGGCCTTCCCTGGCAACGACCTGCCCGGCATCTACGGAGCCGGCGCTGTCCAGACCTTGATGAACGTTTCCGGTGTCAAGCCGGCGGAGCGGGTCGTCATGGTCGGCGCGGGCAACATCGGCCTGATCGTTTCCTATCAGCTGCTGCAGGCCGGTGTGGACGTGGCCTGCGTGGTGGAAGCTGCCCCGCAAATCGGCGGCTATCTGGTGCACGCCTCCAAGCTGGCCCGCAGCGGCGTCCCGATCCGGACCGGTTGGACCGTCAAAGAGGCCTTCGGCGAAGAAACGCTGGAAGGCGTGGTCCTGGTGCAGCTGGATGAAAGCTTCCAGCAGATCCCCGGCACGGAGGAGACCGTCGCCTGTGACGCCCTCTGTCTTGCCGTGGGCTTAAGCCCCTTGGCGGACCTCCTGTACCAAGCCGACTGTGCGATGACCTACGTCCGCGAACTGTCCGGTGCTGTCCCCGTTGTGGATGAAAACCTGATGACTTCTGTCGAGGGCATCTACGTCTGCGGTGATGTGTCCGGCATCGAAGAGGCCTCTGCCGCCATGGTCGAAGGCCGGCTGGCCGGCTGTGCGGCTGCCAAGGCCCTGGGGTGGAATGCTGAGGCAGCACAGGCAGAGATCGAGAATGCCCAGGTGGAATTGTCCGAACTTCGGTCCGGCCCGACCGGCGCCAGGATCCGCGCGGGTCTTGCAAAAATGAAAGGAAAGCGAGGGGCAGGCGCATGCTGAACAAAAACGGTATTCCCACATTAGAAGATCTGCGGCAGGTCACGCCTCCGCAAGAGCGTCTGAACAAAGGCCCCGTGGCCATCGCCGAATGCTTTCAGTGCATTCCCTGCAACCCCTGCTCTACCGCATGTCCGGTCCACGCGATCACCGTCCAACCTGACATCAACCAGACCCCGGTCATCGACTGGGACCGCTGCATCGGCTGCAAGCAGTGCGTCGCCGCCTGCCCGGGCCTTGCCATCTTCGTGGTAGACATGAACTACAGCGACGATCTGGCCGCCGTGACCCTGCCTTATGAATTCCTGCCGGTGCCGGAAAAGGGCGCCTGCGTCAACGGTCTGTCCCGCGCGGGCGCGGTGCTCGGGCCGTTCGAAGTGGTCGCAGCAAGGCAGGCTGCGGGCAACAATCTGACCTGGCTCATCACCCTGGCCGTCCCCAAAGACCCGGCCATGGACGTCCGCAATATCCAGGTAGGAGGTGCCGCACATGAATAAGCAAGAAACGATCCTCTGCCGCTGTGAAGATATCACGCGCGAACAGATCCTGGCCTGTCTGGAAGAAGGCTATCAGACCATCGATGAGATCAAGCGCATCACCCGGGCGGGCATGGGTCCCTGCCAGGGCCGCACTTGCCGCATGTTGATCGCCCAGGAGATCGCGTCATACCTGAACATTCCCATCGAAGAAGTACTGATGCCCACGTTCCGTCCGCCGGTCAAGCCCCTGCCCATGGGTCTGCTGGCAGACGCGTACAATGAAAAGGAGGCGGAACAGTGAAAAAAGGATATGATATCGTCATCATCGGCGGCGGCATCATCGGCTGCTCCATCGCCTTCGAACTGTCCAAACGCGGCATCAAGGACATCCTGCTGGTCGAGAAGCGCTTTCTGACCGCCGGCGCGACCGGCCGTTGCGGTGCCGGTATCCGCCAGCAGTGGGGCGCGGAGCTCAACGCCAGCATCGCCCTGGAAAGCACCCATATTCTGGAGCATCTGGAAGAATACACTGGCTATGACCACAGCATCGAACTGCACCAGGGCGGCTATCTTCTGGTGGCCTATACCGATAAGGAATGGGCTCAGTTCCAAAAGAACCTGGAGGTCCAGCACAAACTGGGTATCGAGTCCTATGGACTCAGCCCCAAAGAATGTCTGGACATCGTCCCCTACCTGAATCTGGACGGTGTCGTGGGCGGCACCTTCTGCCAGAAGGACGGCCACGCCAACCCCTTCCACAGCACCCAGGCCTACGCCAAAGGCGCCATGCGCCAGGGCGTGGATATCGAGACCTTCTGCGAAGTCACGGGCTTCAGGACCGCGAACGGCGCCATCACCGCGGTGGAGACCACCAAAGGTGTCGTGGAGACCAAGATGGTCATCAACTGCGCCAACACCCGCGCACCGGAACTGGCCGCCATGGTCGGCGACGACATCCCCGTCTACTCCGAACGCCACCAGGCCCTGGTCACCGAGCCTGTTGCCCCATTGATCGACTGCATGGTCATGAGCTTCTCCCGCTCCTACTACGTGCAACAGACGCCGCACGGCAGCTTCGTCATGGGCATCGGCCCGAAGGAAGAGCCTTCCCATAACTTCCACTCCAGCTGGCAGTTCCTGGAGCAGAACTGCGCCATCATGTGCGAAGCCCTGCCGATCCTGCGCAAGCTGAACGTGGTGCGTCAGTGGGCCGGCCAATATGATATGAGTCCGGACCGCCACCCGGTCATCGACGAGGCGGACACCTGCAAGAATTTCTACTCCGTCTGCGGATTCTCCGGCCACGGCTTCATGGTGGCCCCCCGCATCGCGATCCTGATGGCCAACTACATCACCGGCCAGGAGGATTCCATCGATATCAAAAAGTTCAGTAAAAAAAGGTTCGAGACAGGCGATATCCTGGTCGAACCTTCGGTAGTGTAACAAAGAAGAAAGGAGCTGTCATGAAAAAATTCACTGGTTATCAGCACGGGATCAATCTGGGCGGCTGGCTGTCCCAGTGTGATCATACCAAAGAACGTTACGAGACTTTCATCACCGAGGCGGACATCGCCCGGATCCAAAGCTGGGGCCTGGATCATATCCGCGTCCCCGTCGACTATGATCTGGTGGAAGATGCCGAGGGCAACTACAAAGAAGATGGGTTCGGTTATATCCAGAAGGCCATCGACTGGGCCGGCAAATATGGTCTGAACATGATCCTGGATCTGCACAAGACCTTTGGTTACAGTTTCGATGCCGGAGAAAATGAAAGCGGCTTCTTCGACAATGCGCAGTATCAGGAGCGCTTCTACAAACTGTGGGAGCAGTTCGCTGCCCGGTTCGGCAAGTTTTCGGACCGTCTGGCTTTCGAGCTGCTGAACGAAGTCACCGACGCGGCCTACTGTGACCGTTGGAACCAGATCTCTACGACCTGCATCCAGCGGATCCGCAAGTTGGCGCCGGACACCAAGATCCTGATCGGCGGTTATAATTACAACAGTATCATGGCCCTGAAGGATCTGGCCCTGCCCTATGATGACAAGATCGTCTACAATTTCCATTGCTACGAGCCGACGGTCTTCACGCACCAGGGTGCGCACTGGGTGGCCGGCATGGATCTGGACTTCCGGATGCCCTTCGCCTCCACCTACGCGGCCTATGAAAAAGCCATCGCAGAGCAGATCAAGATCTATGCGACCGGCATGTCCCAGTACGATCCGGACGAGGTCATGAGCGAAAAGTTCTTCAAAGACCTGATGGCCGAGGCGGCCCGGGTCGCCGAGGAGCGCGACGTCCCCTTGTACTGCGGCGAGTACGGCGTCATCGACCTGGCGGAACCCGAAGACGCGCTGGCATGGTACCGCGCGATCTGCACCGCCTTCGACAGTTACGGCATCGGCCGCGCCGCCTGGAGCTACAAGGAGATGGACTTCGGTTTCATCGATGAACACTTCCAGCCGGTACTGGAAGAAGTATTGAAGATCATGTAAGGATCCTGTTCCTACAAAAAAAGACCGCCGGAACCACTGATTTCGTCAGGGTTTCGGCGGTTTTTCTGTTTTACGCTTTGCGGGATGGGCAATTACTTTTCACCTCAGGCAAGCCCTTCATTTTCTGACTCCAGATACGTTTCCAGGTAATGCCGGCAGACCTCTCCCAGATCCATGTCCGATCCAGTGTCCAGGATCATGTACCGGAACAGCTGGCGGGGTATGACGATCCGCTTCCGCGTGTGCTTCTGGCTGTTGGTACGGGCCAGTTCCTCCACGGCCTCCTGCAGATTCCGGTCTTTGTAGGCGACATAGAACAGGGCCGTGTCCTTTTTGCGCTGATAGCTGCAGTAACTGTTATGGCCCCACCGCAGGAGCATGGCGATCCCGTAGGTCAGCGGCAGGATCGTCACCAGGGAGATCCAGAGTGGGATCCGGGTGGCGAAGCCGTAGAAGTCATCCCATCCGCCCCGGGCTTTGCCGATGAAGACCACCATGACCAGATAGACGATGGCATAGATCAGTACAGGGATTACCGCCAGGAGTGCCTCTTTCGGCCGGACCATATGGCTGTTGAGGAAGCAGCAGAATGCCAGGATGGACAGCAGGGGGCATACGCCATGCAGGAAGAACCGGGATCCACTGAAGATCAGCCGGAACCCTTTGACTGGTGACAGGATGCACAGCGAGACCAAAAACGTCAGTGCGACCGCCGTGACCGCCACATGGGTCAGGACCACGACCCAGTCCGGCAGGTGGTAATAGCCGGACCGCAGGCCATCGATGATGTACGGGATGCACATGAGCATCGACAGGCCCGCTAGGATATTGGAATCCACGGTAAACATGCAGAACGTCCGGATCCCCATATTGTCGAAGTTGACGTCGTACAAGGTCACTAGGTTCATGGTCACGCCTACGCAGACGCAGACCGCCACGATGCACGCGCTGATCAGTGCGAAGATACACTGCTTCCGGTTGCTCCGGAGCACCGATTCATTCATGAAAAACTCCTTTTACAAACTTCCGTCGTTGACACCAAACAGTCCTTTGCTTTCGTAGATGCGGCGGATGTCGTAGATCAGCCAGGTCTGCTTCCATTCGGAGCAGCGGACGAACTTGCGGCGCTCCTCGTCCGGCAGGAACATGTCCACCGGGAAAGAAGAAGACTTGAGCTCTGCCGTGCCCTCGATGCCGGACAGGACCCGCTCGTCGTTCTCGATGAAGTCCTTCAGGACGCTCTTGTGGAAGGGGGACCCGTTGTGGGCCGGGCAGATCATGTCGAACTCATCGTAACGTTTTTCGATCTTGCGCAGCACGTCCAGGTGGCCTTTGACGGTCGCGCCGGTCTCACCATCGCCGTAGAAGATCAGCACCTGGCCGACTTCCAGATTGTCACCGGTGAACAGCAGACGGTTCTCGTGGTCCAGGAACATCAGGTCGCCCGGGCTGTGGCAGGGTGTGGCGATCACCTCGATGTGGCGGCCGCCCAGGTCGAAGACGTAGCCTTCCTCGATGGGGATCGGCTGGAAGCTGGGCACCGGGATCATCGCGCCGGACATATCGCCGCCGTGGGCATCGATGATGGCCTTCGGATGCATGTAGACTTCGTCAAACACGCCATTCCATAGGGTGTGGTCTCCATGGCCATGGGTGTTCGTCACGATCATCGGCAGATCGGTCAGCGTCTCGAAGAATTCGCGCAGGTTGCCCTGGCCCATGCCGGTGTCGATGACCAGCGCCTTCTCCTCGCCCAGCAGCAGATACGGGTAGCAGACGCCGCCCATGTCCACGACATAGGTGTTTTCATTGATCTTGCGGGCGCGATACGGTTCATGTCTCATAATCAGTTCCTCCTTTGATCAGTCGTCCTGTCCCGGGAAGTTGATCTGCAGCTTGCAGAAGAAGTCCTCCAGGACCAGGCGTGCATCCAATGTGTGATAGACACGGATCTTCCGGTTGCCCGTGTCGTAGATATATTTACCGGTCTCCACGTCGAAGTTCGGCGCCTCGATCTCCCGGTAGATATCGGTTTTCTCCACTTCTTCCATCAGCGTGGCAATGACACCCTGGTCCCCCAGACCCCAGATCTCGCCGTGCGGCCAGGGGCCTTTCTTGAGCATGGTGTTGAACTCGGCCATCTGGTCGAAAAGGTAGCGGCCGATCTGGCCATAGGGCCGGACCTTGAGCTGCAGTTCCGCCAGAGACACGGTCATCTGCTTGTACACGTCCTTCGGGACTTGCCACAGGGGCATGGAGGAGTTGAACACCACGTTCGCGGCATTGATGTCCTGGAACAGGTTGAACTCGTCCCCGCCTTCCGGATAGATGCCGCCGCCGATCCAGATGGCAGTCATGCGGTCGAAGATCTCCGGCTTCATCAGGATGGCGCTGGCCAGGTCGGTGATGGAGCCCTGCAGACCGATGTACAGCGGCCGCTCGTCCTCCTTCATGGCCTCCTCGATGATAGCCCGGGCACCGGGGCAGTCGATCGGGGTGCTGGCATCCGGCAGCGCCGTCTCCGCACCCATGAAGACCTTGTCTTTGTATTCCTCGGTCAGGTGCATCAGGTCCAGGACCTTCAGGATCTCGTCATAGCTGGCCTTCGTGGTACCATGGTTCGGGAAACGAAACTCCCCGAAACGGTCGAAGTGCCCCGCGATGATGCCCACCACGTCCATCTTGGGCGTCATCAGCTGGTGTGCTACGGCATACTGGTCATCCGCTTCATTCTTGCAGTCCGTATGGATGATCATGCGGACCTGCTTGGCATACGGTACTTCAAAAAGATAGTTGTTCATGGGGATATCCTCCTTGGTTTAAGGCTATTATAACTTGAAGAGAAGAGAAAAACAATCCCACCTGCAACATATTGCATAACCATACAAATAATGCTAATATTATCATAACAAGTTGTCTTAACAAGGAGGTGCTGTATGAGCAGTTTTAATGAGGCAGCCGTGCGCAAGGGGACGGCCTGCATCAAGTGGGATTTCCAGGAGGCGGACTATGGCGTGAGCGGCCTTCTGCCCTTTTCCATCGCTGACGCGGACTACCGGACCTACCAGCCCATCGTCGATGCGCTGAAGGCCCGTGTGGACAGTGGCGTCATCGGCTATACGGACCTGAACGAGGAGTATTTCTCCGCGGTCAAAGGCTGGTGCAAGAGAAGGCACGACTGGGCCATCGAAAGCAGCTGGATCGTGCCGACGGGCGGCATCGTGCCCGCCATGTGCACCGCCATCGAAGTGCTGACCGAGCCCGGCGCCGGTGTCATCGTGCAGCCACCGGTCTATGATCCTTTCTACTCGATCATCGAGGCCTCCGGCCGGAAGATCTTAAGAAATGACCTGCTGAAGACAGAGGCGGGCTATCAGATGGACCTGGCTGGTCTGGAAGAACTGGCGCAGAAGGGCGCTTCCATGCTGCTGCTCTGCAGCCCCCACAACCCGGTCTGCCGCGTCTGGACCTATGAAGAACTGGAAGCCGTCGCCAGGATCTGCCAGAAATATGGCATCATCGTGGTCAGCGACGAGATCCACTGGGACCTGATCCTGGGGGACAAAAAGCATGTGACCATGGGCCAGTTCTCCCAACTGTATGACCAGCTGATCGTCTGCACCAGCTGCAGCAAGACCTTCAACATCGCGGGTCTGGAGACCTCCAACCTGATCATCCCCGGAGAAAAGATCCGTAAGAAGTATCAGGACCACTTATACGCGCGCTACCTGTTCGTGCCCAACACCTTAGGTCTGGAGTCTGTGAAGGCCGCCTACAAGGACGGGGACGCCTGGGTAGATGCCCAGTGTGCGCATCTGAAAGAAAATGCACGTATCGTCAAGGAATATCTGCAGGAAAATCTGCCGGAAGTCCATCTGGCAGAGGTGGAAGGCACCTATTTGCTTTGGCTGGACATGACCGCCTACGGCCTGTCCAGCGATGCCCTGGTCGAGAGAATAGCCGCGGCCGGTGCGGGTCTCAACAGTGGCGCCCATTACGGCGCGGCATATGAAGGTTTCGTTCGGATGAACGTGGCCTGTCCAAAGGAGCAGCTGCTCGCGGGCCTGGACTGCATCCGGAAAGCCCTGAAAGGAGAAGCAGTATGAGTCAGGAAAACGAACTGAAAAGAGTATTGGGTCTGGGCGACCTGATGGGTATCGGCGTTGGCCAGATCATCGGATCCGGCATCATGGCGCTGACCGGTATCACCATCGCGCTGACCGGCGCGGGCACACCGCTGGCCTTCATCGTGGCGGCCATCCTGGTCATCTGCCCGAACCTGGTCCTGGCGGTCCTGGGCAGTGCGGTCCCGGCGACCGGCGGTATGTACACCTATGTGCGTGACTACATCGGCCCGAAGACCGGCCTGTTCTATCTGGCCCTGCTGGTGGCGGGACAGCTGGTCCTGGCCATGTTCGGCATCACCTTCGCGGATTACGCCTGCAGCCTTGTGCCCGGTCTGTCCAAGACCTGGGTGGCCTTCGGCGTCCTGACGCTCTGCTTCATCATGAACCTGCTGGGCGTGGATCTGGCGGCCAAACTGCAGAACGTGCTGGTCATCATCCTGGTGGCCGCCATGCTTTTGTTCATCGCCTTCGGTCTGCCCAAGGTGGACTGGTCCGTCTTCAAGGGCGGCATCAAGGCCATCATGCCCAACGGTTTCATCGACTTCATGACCGGTGCCAGCCTGCTGACCTTCGCCACCGGCGGTGCGGAATTCCTGTCCGAGTTGGGCGGTGAAATGAAGAACCCCGGCCGGGACCTGCCCCGCGCCATGATCCTGAGCACCGTCGCGGTCGCCGTCCTGTACGCATTCATCGGCATCGTCGCCGTGGGTGTCCTGCCCATCGACACCGTGGCCGGTGAGACTCTGGTGCCCGTCGCGGAAGTCATCTTCCCGAAGCCTTTGTACTACTTCTTCATCGTTGGCGGCGGCATGTTCGCAGTCGCCTCCACCCTGAACGCCACCTTCACCTGGTGCACCAAGGGCCTGCTGATCGCGGCGGAAGAAGGCTGGCTGCCCAAGGCCGCTGCCAAGATCAGCAAACGCGGCACCCCCTGGGTCCTGCTGATCATCTTCTACATCGTCGGTGCGATCCCGATCCTGACCGGACTGGACATCAGCACCATCGCCCGCCTGGGCAACGGTGTCTCCCTGATCTACGTCCTGTTCCCGATCTTCACCGGCTACCTGATCTACAAGAAGAATCCGGAGGCCATGAAGAACTCCACCTTCAAGATCAAGCCCATGCCGTTGTTCATCCTGACCACCATCGCCCTCATTGGCTACATTCTGGCCGCCATCCTGAACTTCGGCGACATCTCCAGCGCCTGGCAGATGATGCTGATCTACAGCGCCGTGGTCATCATCTACGCGTTCCTGAGAGAGCGTCACTTAAAGAAAAAATGATCCAGAAAACCACACTTTACGAACAAGTGACAAACCGCCTGCTGGAGCAGATCACCGCCGGCATCTATCGTAAGGGCGACATGCTGCCCTGCGAAAAGGCGTTGATGCAGGAGATGGGCGTGAGCCGGGTGACCGTGCGGGAAGCCCTGAAGCGTCTGGCCGACATGGGTGCCATCGAGACCTACCAGGGCAAGGGCAGCGTCGTCCTTTTGGACACAGCGGTCCTGGACGGCGCCTCCACGCAGGAAGAACGCTTCCGGACCGACTTTCTGCACTCCACCCAGGCCCGGCTTCTGATCGAGCCGGAGATCGCCCGGGCGGCGGCCCTTGAGGCCACCGTGGAGGATCTTAAGGCCCTGGAGGCCACCCTGCCCGGCAAAGGCCGGTATGCCGCCCGCCAGATGGACGCCTTCCATCTGGAACTGGCCAAGGCGACCCATAACCCGCCGATCATCCAGATCATGCAGAGCCTGCTGCAGGCCGAGGCGCGGATGAGTCCGGTGGAAGGCGCTGCCCTGCTCGTACCGGAACGGCAGACAACGATCACCCACGAGCTCGGTGCCCAGCACCGGAAGATCTACGAGGCGGTGCAGGAACATAACAGCGAGTTTGCCTACTTCTACATGAAGGAGCACCTCCTGTACTTGCTGCAGCGCTACGAAGAGTATTTCAAATGGTCCATTAGAAAGGAAACACCATGATCAGAAAACTAGATACCTGGCAGGAATGGATGGAGTCGGACCGCATCATCGGGACGGCCTTCCTCCACGGCTGGGATGAAAAGAAGGCTGAAGAACGCTTCAAGGCCGAGGCCTCCGGCGAAAAACCCCGCACGGAGACTGCCTGGGGTGCCTTCGATGACACCGGCCGCATGACCTCCACCATCGTGACCTGCCCGCGCCGTCTGACCTTCGACGGCGCCGCCATCAACTGCGATGAGGTGCACATGGTGGGCTCTCTGCCCGAAGCCCGGGGCGGTGGCAGCATCCGCGCCTTGATGCAGGAAGTCCTTAAAGATTTCAAGGCCAAGGGCGACCCCATTTCCATCCTGATGCCCTTCTCCTTCGCTTTTTACCGCAAGTTCGGTTTTGAGCTGATCGGCAGCTACTTGAAGCAAAAGATCGAGATCGGCCAGTTCGCACCTTTCCACTGCGACCTGACCGTCAAACAGGTACTGTCCCAGGCGGACGCCAACCAGGTCCGCGCCCTGTACGAGGCCTGGAGCCTGACGGGCAACCTGGCCTCCGTCAAAGAGGACAAGGACTGGGCCTACCGAGGAGGCGGCGAGTTCGGCGAGCGGGACTGGTGGTTCGGTGACAAGACCCACTACACCTACCTGTTCCTGGACGGCACCACCCCCAAAGGATACTTAACCTTCATCTTCAACCACGGCTCAGAAGGCCCCTTCATCGGCACAATGGAAGTGACCGACATCGCCTTCGACGATCCGGCCACCCTGCGCAGCATCTTCGGTTTCCTCTACGGCATGCGGGCCAAGATCACCCACGTGACACTGACCCTGCCGCGGGACCTGGATCTTGCCTTGCTGATGCCGGAGTGCGATGATGTGGAGCGCAAGCTGGGCGGCCACTCCATGGCCCGCGTGCTGGATGTGGAACAGGTGCTTGGCCTGATGCGCTACCCCGCCGGTTCTGGCCGCTTCCGGATCCACGTGGAAGACCAGTTTTTGCCGGAAAACACGGGCACTTATGAGGTTCAGTTTGCCGATGGCAAGGTTTCTGCCGTGGCCCGGACCAATGCGCCGGCCGACCTTTGCGTGACGGAGCAGACCTTCTGCCAGATGGCCTTAGGCCTGGTGGATTTCGCTGAGGCTTTGTACAAAGAGGGGACTGAATTCATAGGCAATACAGCGGTCTTGCAGGCCGTGTTCGTGCACAAGAGAATATTGACGGATTGATAGAAATAAGAGACAGCATACCTTAAGCAGGGTATACTGTCTCTTTTGTTTGGATCGGTTTCATTCGCGGAT
>CADBPG010000059.1 GCA_902796435.1 uncultured Eubacteriales bacterium
ATGAGGGATGGGAACGGCGCGTGTGCCTGGTAATTGTCCAGGCCATACTTCCGGGCTGCCTCGCCCCAGGGTCGGAATGCCTCGACCGCATCCTGGTCACTGCCAAGAAAGATCTGCGGCATTTTTTTGTGCACGATATCACCGTAGGACAGCAGATGGTCCACATTGGCATCTACCCCGTCAAACCCCAGTTCCGCGATCAGGTGGTAGGTCTGATCTATGCCGAGCCTTTCTTCAGGCCCGCCGGTCTGTACTGCCAGTTTCATCTATGACACCTCCCCGTATTGGTTTTCAAAAGAGGTCGTTAGCTTTTCTTACTGCAGGCCGTCCGGATTCTTCTGCACGAAGTTCCAGGAATCCTCACACATCTTGTTGATGTCGCGTTCCGCCTTCCAGCCCAGTTCGGCATAAGCCTTCGTCGGATCCGCGTAGTTGGTGGCGATGTCACCAGCGCGGCGCGGTGCGAACTGATAGGGGATCTGGTGGCCGCAGGCCTTGCTGTAGGCATTGACGATATCCAGAACGGAAGAGCCCTTGCCAGTACCCAGGTTGTAGATCTTGACGCCCACCGGCTCCAGGACCTTCTTCACAGCGTATACATGGCCGATCGCCAGGTCGACGACGTGGATGTAGTCACGCACACCGGTTCCGTCCGGAGTATCGTAATCGTTGCCGAAGACGTTCAGGTGGTCCAGCTTGCCGATGGCGACCCGCTGGATGTACGGCATCAGATTGTTGGGGATACCGTTCGGGTCCTCGCCCAGGAGGCCGGATTCATGCGCGCCGACCGGGTTGAAGTAGCGCAGCAGGATGACGTCCCACTCCGGATCCGCCGTGTTGAAGTCGGTCAGGATCTGCTCGATCATGGATTTGGTCCAGCCATAGGGGTTGGTGCACTGGCCCTTCGGGCACTCTTCCGTGATCGGAATGAAGGCCGGATCACCATAGACGGTGGCGGAAGAACTGAAGACGATCTTCTTGACACCATGCTTCTGCATGACATCGCAGAGGACCAGGGTTCCGGTGATATTGTTATGATAATACTTCAGAGGCAGACGGACGGACTCACCGACCGCTTTCAGGCCCGCGAAATGGATGACCGCGTCGATGTCGTTCTCGGAGAAGACCTTCTCCAGGCCTTCCGCATCCAGGATGTCGACCTCATAAAACTTGGGCAGGACGCCGGTGATCTTCTCGATGCGGCGCACCGCCTCATACTTGGAATTGCTCAGATTGTCAACGATGACGACCTCATACCCTGCCTGGATCAGTTCCACGCAAGTGTGACTGCCGATGTAGCCGGCTCCACCTGTTACTAAGATCATGATATTTCCTCCTTGAATTAGCCCGCGGAATCGCCGCAGGCGATTCATAGTGCGCCTTGATCGTCATATTTGAGCATATTTGCGATGGCGCACTTTCCTCCTTGAATAAGTATTATAACTTACTGATGATATGCTGGAACAGCACGCCGGCCCGCTTGGTGGCCAGCGGCAGAAACTCCGGATAACTCAGGTCCGCCTGCCCGTCTGCCTTGTCCGAGATGGACCGCAGGATGAGCCAGGGTTTCTGGTTCAGGTAACACACATGGGCCATGGCCGCGCCTTCCATTTCCGCGCAGCTGCCCTGGAACAGCTGGATCAGCTCCTCCTTCTTTTCGTTCTGCGCGATGAACTGGTCACCACTGACCACCTTGCCCAGACGATAATGAAGACCAGCTTCCCCTGCCGCTTCCTCTGCCACCCGGATCAGGTCCGGATCTGCCGGGAAGATGCTGGTATCCATCCGCGAGATATACCCCTTCGGATCGCCCAGCTGGGACGTGTCAAAATCGTGCTGCTGCGCCGTTTCAGAGATGACGATGTCACCCTGCTCCAGGTGATCGTCCAAAGCTCCGGCCACACCGATGTTCAACACCGCGTCCGGATCCAGCTTGTCGATCATGATCTGGGTGCACAACGCGGAATTGACCTTGCCGATCCCGCAGGTGACGACATAGATGACCAGGGCCTTTGCCTTGCCTTCCACGAACGTCAGGCCGGCCTGCTCCAGCACCGTATGCACGTCGTCCAGATGCAGAACGATCTGCTCCATCTCTTCCTGCATAGCACAGATTATGCCAAGATTCTTATAGCTCATGCATGATCCTCCATTTCCAAAAGGTATTTTATCATGCAAACCACTTTTCATCAACAAGATTTCTTTACATTTTTCCCCCTTTCGTGTATAATGCATATGTATATTTTAAAGAAGGAGTTTTCCCAATGGCAAGTTATTCTTTCAACAACGTGGGCACCTGCTCCCGCGGCGTTTCTTTTGATATTGAAAACAACATCGTGAAAAACGTGCGTTTTGAAGGCGGCTGCAACGGTAATACCCAGGGCGTTGCCGCTCTGGTCGAAGGCATGGAAGTGCATGATGCCATTGCCCGCATGAAGAACATCGACTGCGGCGGCCGCGGCACCTCATGTCCGGACCAGCTGGCCCGCAACCTGGAAAAGGCGCTGGCTGCCGCTCTGTAAGCAACCAAAACACAAGGGACTGCAAATGCGCAGTCCTTTTTTCATACCCCACAATAAAACAGGGAGCCGCCTTGCATGGGCAGCTCCCTGATTGTTTTACAGTTTTTTCACACCGAAGGTGACCTTTTCGCCGTTGACGTTCCACTCTTTGACGTAGAAGCTGTCATCAGCCGCGGCCACTAACTCGTCGGTCAGCGTATCCGCCTGGATCGCTGCGGCATTGTCCGTTACGATCTGGGTGATCTTCTGGTTGTCGCCATAGGCGAAGGCGATGTGATCCATGACTTCGAAGCCGGCTTCCTTACGCATGGTCTGGACCTTGCTCACGACCTCGCGGACGAAGCCTTCCTCCAGCAGTTCTTCGCTGAGGTTGGTATCCAGGACGACGGTCACACCATTGCCGGACTCTGCGACGAAACCTTCCTTCTGGGCGGTCTCGACCAGCAGATCCTCCTCCAGCAGCACGATACCCGCACCGATCTTCAGCATGCCGGTCTCCTTCAGTTCTGCCATGGCGGCAGCACCGTCTACGGAAGACAGGGTGTTGCGGATCAGACCCAACTGCTTGCCGTACTTCGGGCCTACAGTACGCAGATTCGGTTTGAAGCTATAGGAGATGAAGCCTTCCGCATCCTCCACGAACTCCACCTTCTTGACGTTCAGCTCGTCCGCGACGATGGCGGTGCAAGCCTCATCCAGCGCTTCCGGCGCCTGTACATACATGGTGCCGATGGGCTGGCGGTTCTTGATGTTCGCGGTATTGCGGGCAGCACGTCCCTCGACTACGATCTTCAGGACTTCCTCCATCTGGGCCTCCAGTTCCGGATCGATCCGGGCGGCGTCGGCCACCGGATAGTCGCAGAGATGGACGCTTTCCGGAGCGTTCTTGTCCACAGAGCACACCAGGTTGCGGTAGATCTGCTCGGACATGAAGGGGATCATCGGGGCAGCCAGTTTGGCCACGGTGACCAGAGCTTCGTACAGGACCAGATACGCGTCGATCTTGTCCTGCTCCATGCCCTTGGCCCAGTACCGCTCACGGCCACGGCGGACATACCAGTTGGACAGTTCGTCCACGAAGCTGTCCAGGGTAGTCGCGGCTTCCACGATGCGGTAGTTGAACAGATGATCGTCCACCTTCTGGATCAGCGTGTTCAGACGGGACAGAAGCCACTTATCCATCAGGCACAGTTTGTCATAATCCAGCGTGTACTGGGTCGGATCAAAGTTGTCGATGTTGGCGTACAGGACGTAGAACGCGTAGGTATTCCACAGGGTGCCCATGAACTTACGCTGTCCTTCCGTGACCGCCTTGTCGTAGAAACGGTTCGGCAGCCAGGGGGCGCTGTTGGTATAGAAGTACCAGCGGATCGCATCCGCACCGTGCTTCTCCAGCGCGTCGAAAGGATCGACCGCGTTGCCCTTGGACTTACTCATCTTCTGGCCGTCCTCATCCAGGACCAGGCCCAGAACGATGACGTTTTCATAGGGAGACTTGCCGAACAGCAGGGTGCCAAGGGCCATCAAGGTGTAGAACCAGCCACGGGTCTGGTCGACCGCTTCAGAAATGAAGGCAGCCGGAAACTGATGCTCGAACAGTTCTTTGTTTTCAAAAGGATAATGATGCTGCGCGAAAGGCATGGCACCCGAGTCGAACCAACAGTCGATGACTTCCGGTACACGGTGCATCTCGCCGCCGCATTCCGGGCACTTCAGCACGATCTCATCGATATAGGGGCGATGCAGTTCCACAGTCTTGGCGCGCTCGTCGCCACTCAGGTCGAAGAGCATCTGGCGGCTGCCGACGCACTCCTGATGGCCGCAGCTGCATTCCCAGACCGGCAGCGGGGTGCCCCAGTACCGGTTACGGGAGACGGCCCAGTCCTGGATGTTCTCCAGCCAACTACCAAAACGGCCCTCACCGATGGAACGCGGGATCCAGTTGACGGTCTTGTTGCAGGCCACCAGCTGGTCCTTGACCTCGGTCATCTTGATGAACCAGGATTCACGGGCGTAATAGATCAGCGGGGTGTCGCAGCGCCAGCAGAAGGGATAGTCATGCTCGAACTTCGGTGCGTCGAACAGCAGGCCTTCCTTCTCCAGGTCCACAAGGATGGGCTTGTCCGCTTCCTTCACGAACAGGCCGGCGTACGGGGTCTCCGGCGTCATATGGCCGGCGCCATCAACGAACTGCACGAAGGGCAGATCATACTTGCGGCCGACCTTGGCATCATCTTCACCAAAAGCCGGAGCGATGTGAACGATACCGGTACCATCGGACATGGTGACATAATTGTCGCAGGTGACGTAATGCGCCTTTTTGCGCTGCTTCGCTGCCGCGTCCGCGGTGCACTGCCACAGCGGCTCGTACTCTTTGTATTCCAGATCGGTGCCCACGTAGGACTCCAGGATCTCATAACCGACCTCACCCAGCACGGTCTCCAGCAGGGCCTTGGCCATGTAGTAGGTATATCCATCACCGGCCTTGACCTTGCAGTAGGTCTCCTCCGGGTTGACGCACAGCGCCAGGTTGGAGGGCAGAGTCCAGGGCGTGGTGGTCCAGGCCAGGAAGTAGGCATCCTCGCCCTTCACCTTGAAGCGGACGACAGCGGAGCGTTCCTTGACGGCCTTGTACCCCTGGGCGACTTCGTGGGAAGACAGCGGGGTGCCGCAGCGCGGGCAGTAGGGAACGATCTTGAAGCCCTTGTACAGAAGCTTCTTGTTCCAGATCTGGTTCAGCGCCCACCACTCAGACTCGATATAATCATCATGATAGGTGACGTAGGGGTTGTCCATGTCCGCCCAGAAACCGACGGTCTCGGAGAAGTCCTCCCACATGCCCTTATACTTCCAGACAGACTCTTTGCACTTGTCGATGAACGGTGCCAGACCATATTTCTCGATCTGATCCTTACCGTCCAGACCCAGAAGCTTTTCGACTTCCAGTTCGACCGGCAGACCGTGGGTATCCCATCCAGCCTTACGCGGTACATAGTAGCCCTTCATGGTACGATAGCGCGGGATCATATCCTTGATGACGCGGGTCAGCACGTGACCGATGTGGGGCTTGCCGTTGGCCGTTGGGGGGCCATCATAGAATGTGTAGGTCGGTCCGTTCTTGCGCTGCTCCATGCTGCGCTCGAAGATCCGGTTCTCTTTCCAGAAGTCCCGGACTTCACGTTCACGCGCTACAAACTTCATGTCGGCGGATACTTTGTTGTACATAGACACTCTTCTCCTTTGCAAAAATAAAAACCCTGCGAAGCTTTGCATTTGCTCCGCAGGGACGTAATGACGATTACGCGGTACCACCCTGTTTGGATCCTAAGGATCCCACTTTACAGATCTCCATCAAGACCTTTGCCTGTAACGGGGCTGCCGCGGTTCCTTACTATAAGTTTCGGGAACCGAACTCCGAAGGGATCCGCCCATCCTCGTACCGAAAGCCTCGCACCAAAACAGCTTCTCTCTGCACAGTATGAAGGGGATGCGCGTGGAGATGACTCTCCGCTTCTTCAACGTTTGTAACAAAGGTATTCTATCAGTAAAAAAGCGGTTTGTCAATACAAAAGAAGCCCCTTTTCAGGAGCTTCTGTAAGGCATTTTTACTTGATGCGGACCGGTACATCGAAGGTGTAGGAACCCGCCGCGACCTCGGCCGCCACGTAGATGGAACCATCGGAGGCGATGAAGAAGCTGTCGCCTTCTTCCAGCTCCTTTTCCAGGGAAGCCTTGAGGGCCTCCTCATACGGGGGCAGCGTCTCGCCGGTCAAAGCATCCTCGACGCTCTCGTCCCACTGTTCCAGATCATCGAACTGCTCTTCCAGCAATTCCATGGCGTTCTCAACGATCTTTTCCTTGGCCTTCTTGTCCAGATCGATCACATCGCTAAGGGCGACGCGCTTGCCGGTCTTGACCTCGTAGGTGCGCATGTTCAGCAGCCGTCCGCCGCCTTCCGACAGGTACCAGAAGTATTCTTCCATCTTCACGGTGCTGAAGTACTTCTCAGACTGTGCTACCGCAAGATAGGTGTCATGATCGACACAGCCCTCCTCGGCCCACTTCGTCAGCTCGGCCTCGTCGTTCACGAAGGGCAGCACGTCCTCGGCCAACGCCTCGTTCAGCTTGTCGACCTTCGCGGTCTCCGAAGATACCTGCAGCACTTCAGAAGATACGTCGATCTTGTAGTCCTCGATATCCTGATCCGTAATCTTGGTGATCTTATCACTGTAGATCTTGACGAATTCCTGAGTCAGGTCCTTCTTCTCGATCTCGTAAGTCAGGTCCGCTTCTTCCGCGCCTTTCAGCGGGCCGCCATGCAGGCCGCTCTTGTCCTCGACCATGATCTCGATGCCGTCACCACCCGCACGGATGATCTCCGTAAACAGAGCTTCTGCATCCTTCATTTCCGGAGCTTCATCCATCTGCTCCAGCGCACCGTCACGCACGACGAAGTAGTAGGGCTGCCGTACGCCATCCGCGCCATAGGTCCGCGCGATCTCCACGATCCAGCCACCCTCGCCTTCTGCGACGTTGACTTCCGTCTTCAGATCGAAGGCATGCTCATCCACAAGGACCTTCTTGTCCGCGTACATCTGCAGGCTTTCCGGAATTTCTTCCTTGCTGGTGCATTCAACAGAACGCTCTTCCTTGATCTCCACCTTGCCGTCGGTCACATCATACAGACCGACCGTGATGATCAGCGTGGTCTCGGTCTTTCTGACCTGATCCTCCGTTTCGGACTCGCTGTCCTTGTTGCCGCGGATGAGGATCATTTCCTCAGCGCCGTCCAGGTCCACGTCCTGATAGAAGACCGTGTAGATACCGTCCTCCGTCAGTTTGGATTCTTCCGGATCCGTGATGAACACCGGCTCCGTCTGGTAGGCCGGGATCAGGCCCATCTCCGGGATCAGCGTGTCGGTCAGGTAGGTGTCATACAGAGCGCGCACATCGACCGGTTCCGGCTCCGGTTCTGGCTCGGGTTCCGGTTCTGGCTCGGGTTCCGGCTCCGGTTCCGGTTCTGGCTCGGGTTCCGGTTCAGAAGAATCGTCCTTCTTGGAGGAGTCATCATCTTTCTTGGAGTCGTCATCCTTTTTGGAAGAATCATCCTTCTTGGAGTCGTCATCTTTCTTAGAGGAATCATCCTTCTTGGAAGAGTCATCCTTCTTGGAAGAATCATCCTTCTTAGAAGAATCATCCTTCTTAGAAGAATCGTCCTTCTTGGAGTCATCATCTTTCTTAGAAGACTCTTCTTCCTTCTTAGAGGACTCCTCTTCCTTCTTGGAAGATTCTTCCTCCTTCTTGCTGAAGTCTTCATCGATGGAGCCTTGCGCTTGGGATTCCTCGATCCGGGCCTGGCCCTCTTTCTTTTTAGTACTGTTCTCAGCGTTGTCGCTCTTGGAGTTTTCCTGCTTTCTTGCGGAAGACTCGTCCTTTTCCTTCTCTTCCTGGCTGGAATCATCCTTCTTCTGATCTTCATCCGAAGACTGCTGGTTCCAGGGGTTCGGGTCCTTTTCCGCCGTGTCCATCTCATATTTGCTGCAACCGCTCGCGGCGATCATCACGACCAAAAGTGCCGTCAGGATCCAGATCCAGCGTTTCATACTGTCAACTCCTTTCACAAAGCTTCGGGGCCTGCTTAGCACGCGGCCACTTGCTGTTTGCTTACATGGTATTCTTCAAAAACCACCGGTTATTCCCAACGATTCATATTATAGTGATGCTTTTTCCAGTACTGCTCCGTCAGTTCTTCCGGCGTGATCTGGAAGCAAAGCATGAGATCGTTGAAATACATCAGGACGTCGCACATTTCTTCGATAAAGTGGCGGCGGATCTCCGGATCCTCCATGACGGCCTCTTCGCTCTCCTTCTTAAGAACATCGGCCACCTCGCCACATTCGTTGATCATCCAGAGCAGTGTCTTGACCCCGTGCTCCGGTGTCAGCGCGCCCCAGTTGGAACCTTTGCCGTACTTTGCCTGCAGCTCCTTCTGGATCTGCTGCATCTCTTCGAAGGTGATACTATTCATGTTCGGTCCTTCCCAGATACTCTTCCAGGCACTGGCCGCTTTCCTGGATCTTCTGCGCGTTCTCGCGGCCCACATAGCGGTAATGCCAGGGTTCGTAATCGATACCCGTGATCTCGGTCTTGTCCTCGGGATAGCGCAGGATGAAACCATATTCATAGCAATGGTTCATCAGCCAGTCCCAGACAATGGCCGATTCCTGCGTATCAGTATACTCGCCGTTGATATCCACCGCCAGGCCCAGTTCATGCTCGCTGGTGCCGGGGATGGCCACCACGGCCTCCGCCTTTTCGCGCGCCTCTTCCTCGGAAGCGCCTTCGCTTTCATAGATGCCGATGTAGTAATCCATCATCGCCACCTGGTCCTCGTGGGTGCGGTAGGATTCCACAATGTAGGGGTAGATGCCCTCCGCCCGGGCGGCATCGAACATGGCCTGCAGATCCTCGTAGATGCGCTTGTCCACGGCCTGGCCGTTGCGCAGCTCGAAGGTCTCGAATGTGTAGCCATCCGGGATGGGGTTCCACCGGTTGACCAGGATCATTTTCCAGTCGTCAGATTGGGCCTGTTCCTCTTCCTTGGAGGATTCCTCCTTAGCCGGCGCATCTGAAGATTCTTCAGGCGAAGATCCTTCAGAGGAGGATTCTTCTTTAGAAGACTCCTCGGAGGATGATTCTTCAGATGAAGATTCCTCGGAGGACGATTCTTCCGCAGATGATGCCTCAGATGCTTCCTTTTTTGCCTCTTCTTCAGAGGACGCAGATTCCGGTGTCTCGGATGAGGCCTCGTTCCGGCCGCTGTCCGACCCATGGGCGGGATCGGTCTGCGCCACGGAACCTTCGGAAATCACGGAAGAAGTTGCATCTTTGGCCGGCGTTTCAGCCGGAGAACGGAACAGGACCGCCAGGGCGCCTGCGATGACAAGCACCCCGATGATCAGGATCCCCAGACTTGTGCGATATGTATTTTTACGTTTCATTTAAGTTCTCTCTCTCCTTATTAGACGTAGTATAACATACTTCGTTGCACATTGCTACTTAAGTTTCTGTTTGTTTTTCGTATAATTCTCAATAAAACGATTTACAATTTGGCTAAAATGCGCTACAATAAGTATACGTATGATTCTGCCCGGGGCCCTGTCCTTTCGGCATGATTATATTATGTATCTTTTATATTTCTAATCAGGAGGTAATTGATTCATGGCAATCAAACGTAACAAAGTTTCCATGGATGGTAACCAGGCTGCGGCGCATGCGTCGTACGCATTTACCGAAGTTGCTGCGATCTACCCGATCACTCCTTCTTCTCCCATGGCCGACTGGGCTGACCAGTGGTCCGCACAGGGTCTGAAGAACATCTTCGGCGATGGTGTCAAAGTCGTGGAAATGCAGTCTGAGGCGGGTGCTGCCGGTGCAGTACACGGTTCCCTGGCTGCCGGTGCGCTGACAACCACGTACACCGCTTCCCAGGGTCTGCTTCTTATGATCCCGAACATGTACAAGATCGCCGGCGAACTGCTGCCGGGCGTCTTCCATGTTTCCGCCCGTACCGTTGCATCTCATGCTCTGAACATCTTCGGTGACCATTCCGACGTTTACGCATGTCGTCAGACCGGTTTCGCCATGCTGGCCGAGACCAATCCGCAGGAAGTCATGGACCTGGCCGCTGTCGCTCATCTGTCAGCTATCAAGGGCCGTGTACCGTTCCTCAACTTCTTCGATGGTTTCCGTACTTCTCACGAGATCCAGAAGATCGAAGTCTGGGACAACGAGACGCTGAAGGGCCTCATCGATCAGGACGCTGTCAAAGAGTTCCGCTCCCGCGCTCTGAATCCGGAGCATCCGGTACTGCGTGGTTCCGCAGAAAACGGCGACATCTTCTTCCAGCATCGTGAAGCTTGCAACAAGTACTATGATGCTCTGCCGGCTGTTGTCGAAGAGTACATGGACAAGATCAACGAGCTCATCGGTACCGATTACAAACTGTTCAACTACTATGGCGCTCCGGATGCAGACCGCATCATCATCGCCATGGGTTCCATCTGCGACGTGGCTGAAGAAGTCATCGACTACATGAACGCCGCTGGCGAGAAGGTCGGTCTGGTCAAGGTCCGCCTGTATCGTCCGTTCGTCGCTGAGAAGCTGGCTGCCGCTATCCCTGAGACCGTCAAGAAGATCGCGGTCCTGGATCGCACCAAAGAGCCCGGTGCTATCGGCGAGCCTCTGTATCTGGATGTTGTTTCCGCTCTGGCGCAGGCTGGCCGCAAGGTCGACTGCATCGTTGGCGGCCGCTACGGTTTAGGTTCCAAGGACACCACCCCGGCCAGCGTATTCGCTGTCTATGACAACCTGGCTAAGGACTGCCCGAAGGATCACTTCACCATCGGTATCGTTGATGATGTCACCAACCTGTCTCTGGAAGAGAAGCCGGCTCCGAACACCGCTGCTCCGGGAACCATCTCCTGCAAGTTCTGGGGTCTGGGCGGCGACGGTACCGTCGGTGCCAACAAGAACTCCATCAAGATCATCGGTGACCACACCGATAAGTACATCCAGGCCTACTTCCAGTATGACTCCAAGAAGACCGGCGGTGTCACCATCTCCCATCTGCGTTTTGGTGATTCCCCGATCAAGAGCCCGTACTACATCAACAAGGCCAACTTCGTTGCCTGCCACAATCCGTCTTACATCCTGAAGGGCTATAAGATCGTCAATGATGTTATTCCGGGCGGCACCTTCCTGCTGAACTGCCAGTGGACTCCGGAAGAACTGGAAGAGTATCTGCCGGCCGATGTCAAGAAGTACATCGCCGAGAACAACATTCAGTTCTACATCATCAACGCGATCGACAAGGCTGTGGAAGTCGGTATGGGCAAGCGCACCAACACCATCCTGCAGTCCGCATTCTTCAAGCTGGCTGAGATCATGCCGATCGAAGAAGCTGTCGACTACATGAAGTACATGGCGAAGAAGTCCTACTCCAAGAAGGGCGAAGAAGTCGTCAACAACAACTACAAGGCCATCGACGCCGGTGTAGATGCTCTGGTCAAGATCGACGTACCGGAAAGCTGGAAGAATGTCGAGATCGTCGACAATACTCCGAAGGCTGAAGGCCCGCGCAAAGACCTAGTCGACTTCGTCAACAACATCCTGACGCCTGTCAACCAGATGAATGGTGACAGCCTGCCTGTCTCCACCTTCGAGAAGATGGCTGATGGTACCTTCCCGCAGGGCTCCGCTGCTTACGAGAAGCGCGGTATCGCGGTCATGGTTCCTGAGTGGAACGCCGCCAACTGCGTACAGTGCAACACCTGCTCCTTCGTCTGCCCGCACGCGACCATCCGTCCGTTCCTGCTGACCGAAGAAGAAGCTGCCAATGCTCCGGAAGCAACCAAGATCGCTGCCCGTACTCTGGGCAAGGGCGCCGAGAACTACAAGTTCACGATGGCTGTTTCTCCGATGGACTGCATGGGCTGCGGCGTCTGCGTCACGGTCTGCCCGACCACCAAGAACCCCGAGAAGGCGGCTCTGAAGATGGTTCCGCAGCATACGCAGGTCGACCAGCAGGCTCCGTTCGACTATCTGGTCGCCAACGTTTCCAAGAAAGACATCGACACCCCGATGTTCGCCGACAACACTGTCAAGGGAAGCCAGTTCGCTCAGCCGCTGCTTGAGTTCTCCGGCTCTTGCGCAGGCTGCGCCGAGACCGCTTATGCTCGTCTCGTGACCCAGCTGTTTGGTGAGAGAATGTACATCTCCAACGCGACCGGCTGCTCCTCCATCTGGGGCGGTTCCGCACCTACCACTCCGTACACTGTCAACAAAGACAGCGGCCGCGGCCCGGCATGGGGCAACTCCCTGTTCGAGGACAACGCTGAGCACGGTCTGGGTATCTTCATTGGTCAGAAGACGCTGCGTGAGCGCGCGATCGCGAAGGTAAAAGAACTTGCTGAGCTCGCTACCGACGAGAACGCCAAGGCTGTCATCGCTGCTTATCTCGACACCGTCGAAGACGGCGAGAAGAACACCGCTGCTGCCGAAGCTCTGGTGAAGGTCCTCGAAGAGTGCCCGAACCCGCTGGCTAAAGAGATCCTCGAGTTCAAAGATTATCTGGCGAAGAAGTCCGTATGGATCTTCGGTGGTGATGGATGGGCTTATGATATCGGTTTCGGCGGTCTGGACCATGTCCTGGCTTCCGGCGAAGACGTCAACGTATTCGTATTCGATACCGAAGTTTACTCCAACACTGGTGGACAGGCCTCCAAGGCTTCCAACCTCGGTCAGGTCGCTCAGTTTGCTGCTGCCGGTAAGAGCGTCGGCAAGAAGAGCCTCTCCGAGATCGCGATGAGCTACGGTTACGTTTATGTCGCACAGGTCGCTATGGGCTCCCCGGCTCAGATGGCACAGACCCTGAAGGCTCTGAAAGAAGCAGAAGCCTACCATGGTCCGTCTCTGATCATCGGTTATGCTCCTTGCGAAATGCACGGCGTCAAGGGCGGCATGGGCAACTGCCAGCTCGAAATGAATCGTGCGATCCAGGCTGGTTACTGGAACACCTTCCGGTTCAACCCGGCTGCCAAGGCTGAAGGCAAGAATCCGTTCACGCTGGATTCCAAGGCTCCGACCGCTGATTACATCGAGTTCATCTCTTCCGAGAACCGTTACGCCCGCCTGCAGAAGGCCTTCCCGGAGAGAGCCGAAAAGCTCTTCAAGGAAGCTGCTGCAAACGCACAGGCTCGTTACGACAGACTGACCAAACTGGGCAAGCTGTACGAATAAGCCGAAGGCAAAATGATACTGAAAAGCCTCTGTCTGATAAAGACAGAGGCTTTTTTGTGTGGGTGTTGGGGCAATCCGGATGCCGATTACTTGTTAGATTTCCAACCTTCTCTTCTGGGCAGTAACATTGAGGTGATTACTGTCTAAAATGTGACCACTTCGTTTTGACAAGTAGTGATTACTTTCTACAGATTGTGGCTGCCGACTCAGGCAGTAATGCCGCAGGCCTGATTACTGTCCTAAATGCATCAAGTCCATTTTGACAAGTAGCAATTACTTTCTACAGCCTGCAGCCTCCAATTCAGACAGTAATGCAGCAAGGCCGATTACTGTCTGAAAAACAGTGAAGTGGATTTGTAAAGTAATGGTTACTGGGTAGCATTCAAAGTAGTTCGCTTGGAAAGTAATTTGACTGTTTGACTTACTGTCTAGACGCGATAGGAGCAATCCAGACAGTAATGCCGCCAAAAATCTACCCCCTCTTCCACCACTTTTTCCTGCTGATCCGCTCCAGTTCCAGGCGCAGTCTGCGGCCGGCATGCCAGCCCGCCTCATCCAGCTCCGCAGTACTGAAGGCCGCGTCTTCGAAAGCCCGCAGGGCATCGCGGACGATGGGAGCTTCGATCCCCAGATCCTGCCAGGGCACCTTCTGGAAGAAGACCCGCAGGGTCTCGTAGGGATAGCGGACGTAGAAACGCTTTGCCAGGAGGCGCTGGATCTGCTGAAGATCCTCCATGCTGCGCTCGGTGTAGGACAGTTGCTCATAGTGGCGTCTACGCAGGCGGACCCGCAAAAGCACCAGCAAAATACCAGCCAATATGACCAATCCCGCAAGGATTACCGGCAGCCAGGAATTCCCAGACTCAGTACTCTCCTGCTCCACTGCCTCCTCGACCTCTTCCTCGGCAAGTGCTTCTTCCTCCTGTTCTCTCTCCTGGACTTCCCAGGCCGCCCGCGAGGAAGCGAATCCGGGGGAAGCCTCCACCGTGATCCAGCCGTAGCCCTGGATGTAGGCTTCGCACCAGGCGTGCTGGTCATCCTCATTCAGGAACACACGGGTCTGGCCGTGCAGGCCGGTCCGGTAGCCCTGCACGAAGCGGGTCGGGACGCCCTGGGTCCGCAGCATCATGCAGGCCGCCGTGGCGAACCAGGTGCAGTAGCCCTCCTTTGTATCGAACAAGTGCTCCAGCAAGTCCTCACCACGGGCCGGTCGGGCCGGATGCTCCGCATACACATAGTTTTCGTGCAGATAAGACTCCACTGCGCGCACCATATCATAGTCTGACGTGCAGCCAGCTGTGACCTCCGATGCCAGGTTCGAAACCGCAGGCGCCAGGTCCTCCGGCAGCTGCAGATACTTGTCGCGGATGACATCCGCGCGGGCGGCCAGGGCCTCCTCGATCTGCACGGTCTGCACCATGCGCAGCAGGAACTGCTCTGAATAATCCCCGGAGATCTGGCCCCAGGACTGGGGCTTCTCCGCGTCGTAGGTGTAGCCCTCCACGTCCCGGATCAGCTGCTCGACCTGGGCGCTGTTCTCCTCCAGGAAGTACATGATATAATAACAATCTTTTTTCTGCTGATAGTCGAACTGAACGTTGCCCGCGTAAGCGTGATAGGGCCAGCGGTCCTCATCCACCTGGATCCGCAGCAGACCCGGCGTCGTGAACAAGGTCCGCGTCTCCATCTCCCGGTAGGTCAGGTCGGTACGGCGCTGCCGGAACACATCCTCCGACAAGATGCCGGCCGCATGGTCCCGGCGCCACAGGGCGTAGATATGCTCCGCCGTATCATACTGCCAGTCGAAAACATCATCGGAGGAAGCATCGTCCAGCTGGTCCGACCAGGCCGCACCATCGAAGTGATCCAGGGTCGTGCCCGGCAGATAGAGGACGCAGGCATCCCCGTAATCCAGCCATACCTTCAGACTCTGGGCGGGTTTGTCCTCCGCCTTCGTCGTGGCCGACTGGGAAGCGCCGTTGAAATCCATGGAAAAGGCGGTACCCTTTTCCGAGCGATAATACATCTGGGTCTCCAACTGCTCCCACAGGGCCTCGACCCCGTCCCAGGCCTTGCGGATCCAGGTGTAGGGATAGGGTTTCTGGGAGACCGGCACGATGCAAAGCAGCAGGCTGAACAAAGCCGCCACACCAAACATCGGCCAGGCGTTGCGGCCCCGCTCCGGGCTTTTCCTGTGCAGGACCTCCAGCAGGGTGGCGATCGGCAGTGGCAGGGCAAGGACGATGCCTGAACGCGGCAGGGTGTACAGGCCAAAGGCAGCCAGCATCCAGCCGGCAATTACCAGAAGACTTACCACCAGCCGCGGCCCGAACCAACGCAATACCAAGCTCAAGATCCACAGAACCGCCATCAAAACCAGCGCCACCAGGGCGGTGAAGGCCGGCGTCTCGAAATAGATCTGGAACCTGCTCGTCCGCAAAAGGATCCACAACCCGACAAGCAGCACCACCAGCGGAAAGAAGGTCCACTCCCGCTGCTCTAAAAGCATCAGTACAAAAGTCCAGCCCACCAGGCCCAGCACCAGCCCAAACACAGGCAGGGTAAAGCCGGTCAAATGGCGGAAGACGACCAGTGCGCAGAGGCACAGAAGCAACGCGAAACAGTAAGCGATGCCCCGCTCTTTCAGGAATGTCTTCATGCGGCACCGCCCCCTTCCAGCACCTTGGCGATGTCGTTGCGGGCCGTCACCTGATAGAAGGCCAGCTTAGGCTCCGCAGCCGCCAAGGCCGCAGGTTCCGTGGCGTTGCCGATGTACAACAATGTGATGTCCGCCCCGCGGGCGATGGCCGCGCTGATGTTCTGGATCAGCTCCGCGTCCACCTCCCAGGTGAGCATGATATAGCGGCCCGCGTAGTTCTGCTTTTCCAGAAGTCCCAGGATCTTGTCCGGACGCTGGTTTCCGGAGAAATAGCCCCGGGCCATCAGTTTATACAGTCTTTGATAGGCGGAACGCTCCACAAGGGAGACCTGTCGTTTCAGGTCCGGCACCACCTGCAGAGCGATGCCGTAGCGCAGAAAATAATCCGCGATGGCAAGCGTCCCTTCGATGATACTGTCCTCCGCCAGCCAACCCGGCTGCCCCTCCGGCAGATCCTTGCGGCTGTCCGGCAGCAGGATCAGTTCATTCTTCGGCTCCGGCACCAGGTTCTTCATGATCAGCTGTTGTTCACGGGCGGAAAGCTTCCAATGCACGCGGCGCAGATCATCACCATTCTGGTACAGGCGCCACTGCCCGTCCGGCACCTTCTCGCCCAGATAACTGCGCTCCACCCGCCTGCGCTCCGCCTTCTCCGGCGGCAGGATCTGCATCCGCTCCAGCTGTTGGCGGCGCGGCAGCACGTACATGGTCTCGATGCGCTCATAGTGGGCAGCCCATAAGCAAAACCAGTCGGGGATCCACACATGGGCAGCGCCGATGCCGGCTTTTCCCAGATGCCCCGCCGTTGGAGCAAACGAAAAAGCCCGTTCTACTCCGGGCTTCAAAGCACAGATCAGATCCCGTTCCTCTTCCGGAAAGGAGATCTTCCCCTCGTGCATATGAATGCGGATCATCGGGATGGGCAGAAAGGTCTCGTTGATGAGGCGCAGGGTGCAGGGGATCTTCTCGCCCCGGACGACGCTTGAGTTTTCGATCTCCACGCGGATCACGACGCCGGCGCGGATGATCCACAAAAAGACAAACGAAAAAACAGGCATCAGCACCAGGCTCCAGAACAGCAGGTAACTGGCCGCTCCTCCGACAAATCCGATCAAAACGGCTGATGCTACGAGGCAGATGCCCCAGATCAGCCGGTGTATCCATAAATGTTTCATTTGAGCACAGGCGGTACCGGCGCGGTCCGGATGCACTCGGTCAGCACGCCCTGGGCCGTCGCGTTCTGCAGGCTGGCATCCAGGGACAGGACCAGGCGGTGTGCCAGGACCGGCTCTGCCACTGCGAGCACATCCTCTGGCAGCACGTAGTCATGGCCTTCCAGATAGGCCCAGGCCTGGGCCGCCGCCATCAGTGCCAGGGTCGCACGGGGGCTGGCCCCCAGCGTCAGGCTGCGGGATTCCCGCGTGTTGCGCACGATGTTCAGAATATACGAGCGGATCGCCTCGCTTACAGGGATGTTACGCACTTCTTCCTGCATCGCCAGGACCTCTTCACGGGAGAGCACCTGCTGCACCCGCGCCTTCGGATCCCCCGCAAGGCTCTGCGCCATCATGGCCTGCTCCTCTTCCTTCTCCGGATAGCCCATGGAGATGCGCATCAGGAAACGGTCCAACTGCGCCTCCGGCAGCTGATAAGTCCCGGAAAACTCGATGGGGTTTTCTGTCGCGATGACCATGAAAGGCTCCGGCACTGCCATCGTCCGCCCTTCCACTGTCACCTGCCGCTCCTGCATGACCTCCAGGAGGCTGGCCTGGGTCTTCGGCGACGTGCGGTTGATCTCGTCCGCCAGCAGGATATGGTTCATGACCGGTCCCTCATGGAAGACCAGTTCGCCCGTGTGCATGTTGACGGTGGAATAGCCGGTGATATCGCCCGGCAGGGTGTCCGGTGTGCACTGGATGCGGCCGAAGCTTAAGTCCAGGGTCTTGGCCAGGGTCAGCGCCAGGGTGGTCTTGCCCACACCCGGCACGTCCTCCAGCAGCAGATTGCCGCCGGAAAGCAGCGTCGCCAAAGTCAGCAGGCACTGTTTGCGCTTGCCAAAGATGACCTGCTCCATCTCCTGGAGGACCTGCTCGATTTTCTCATTCATACGCTAAATTCCTTTAGATGTGGATCGTCAGTGCGTTCAGGCCCAGCATGTTCTGGTACTGGACCGCACTGGCGATCTTATAGATCATACGCACGCCAAAGTTCTTGGTCGGATCCTCCGGATCCACGATCTTCTGCCGCTCTCCCGGATCAAAGGGGACGCAGTCGTCCTTGATGCGCAGGATCACCGCGCCATCCTTGTAGACCACGCGGCCGTCGATGGCATGCTGCTTTTTGTCCTTGGTAAACCCGTGTTTGACCACGTTGCCTGCCATTTCTTCCATGAACAGGCCGGCCAGATAGGACCGTTTTTCATCCACACCCTTCGCAAGGCAGAACTGCTGGATGCCTTCCGCGATCTGCACCACTTCCTGCATATCGTGCAGGGTCAGGTCCATCCGATCCGCCTCATCCACGCCGAAGTCCTTGGGGATGACCATCAGTTCTTCCACGTTCTTCGGGCATTTCTTGTTGCAGATCCACGCATAGATGATGACCACCAGCGTGGTGCAAACACCATTAAAGAAGCTGGCCCAGTACACGGTGTTCTGCGCCGCGTACACACTGGTCTTGCTTAAGATGGGCATGAAGACGAGCATAAAACTGACCACACCGATCACGCCATCGACGATGGACAGCACGTGCACCAGCACCTGCTTATTGGACGCCTGTCCATAGCATACGAAGTGCATGGAAATGATGCTCAGTGGCATGCACAGCGGCAGGAGCCGGAAGCCCCAGACCGTCATCATGTAGACCGGGTTGGATGGGTCGCGGTAATACAGGCGGGTCAAAGGTTCTGCCAGTATGATCAGCACCACCACGATGGCGCACATGAGCGGAATGAACCGCCGGAACATGTTGCGCATGACATCGGTCAGCGTCCTGCGGTCCTCC
This sequence comes from uncultured Eubacteriales bacterium, assembly GCA_902796435.1. Lineage (GTDB taxonomy): Bacteria > Bacillota > Clostridia > Lachnospirales > Bianqueaceae > RUG159. The sequence continues at coordinate 18,985 of CADBPG010000059.1, forward strand.
TCACCGATGCTGATGCTCATCAGCATGCGGGAGACCGCCAGCATTCCGGTAGGCACCGCCCAGGCGAAGCCCAGCAAGGTGTTGGCCGCCGCGAAAGCAGACAGACCGGCCGTCCCCACGTAGGTCGTCATCATGCTGTTGACGATGATGCCGCGCAGGGTCTGGTACAGGAAGCTGGCCGCTCCCGGTACGCCGATCACGAAAATGTTCTTCAATTCTTTCCAGTCATTCGGCCGGACCAGCATCCGCAGATGGGCCTTCTTCGAGAAGAAGTAGCCGGCCTGGACGCCCAGGAAGATCCACAGACCTACGGAGGAAGCCAGCGCCAGACCGAAGGCCTGCATCTTCAGCACCTGCACGAACAGGAAGTTCAGCAGCAGATTGCAGACGATGTACACGAGGCTGGCGATGGTGGTCAGCGAGTTTTTGTTCTCCACCAGCAGGAAGGCGGAAAGCTGCGTGCCCAGGATCAACGGGATGATACCGATGGCCTGGCCCAGCACATACTGGTTGAAGGCCGCCCGCACCTCCGGATCCTTGGCGATCCAGCCGGACAGATCGAACATGCTCATGCCGGCCAACACCAAAGCCGCGCACAACCCGATCAGGATCGAGCAGGTGATGTTCAGCGAGAAGATATTCTGCATCTTCTGCAGCTGGTTCTGACCCATGTAGCGACCGCACATGATCGTCGAGCCGCCCACCAGGATCGTCCCGAGGGCGTTGAAGACCATGGTGAAGGGCTGGTACAGGCCCACCGCACTCATGGACGTCATGCCCACGGCGTTGCTGGCAAACAACGTTGAAACGATGCTGTTGATCGATCCTACGACCGCCAGCAGGATCTGGAACGGCAGCAGTCGGAACAGCAGCTGCGACGTCATTTTGGCGTCATACCTCTGCGTACTCATGGCAGCGCCCCCTCTTATGTTTTGTTTTTAGTTCGCGGAATCCTCAGACGGAAGATCGGTGGACCGGAAGGACAGGGCCAGATACGACATGGACTTGACCGTCACTTCACTGAAGTGCTCCATACCATCGAAGTCCTCATCCTCGATGCCTTCCGGCACGTCTGTGACCACGTGATACTGGAACATATCCTTCTCCAGGTCGAACTCGCACTCGTCACCGCCGCCCCAGCCGAAGCCGACGACCTCG
>CADBPG010000060.1 GCA_902796435.1 uncultured Eubacteriales bacterium
AAAAAAATACCGGCTGTTTTTCGACAACCGGCCAAAAGCTGTTTTTAATAAGAAAACGGGGATTCTTATTAAAACGAGGTGAGCAAACTCTATCATTAATGATAGAAGACAATAAGTATATTACCACCCTTTGTGGTATAAGTCAACCATTTCTTCTTGAAAAAATGGGAGATTATTCTGCCGAAGTGGTGTCATCTTTATCAACTTTAACGACACTGTAATCTTCTTCCTGGATCTCGTTGCCTTCTTCATCGACGAGGACGACGCCACCTTCGTCGAGGTCATCGTGTTCGGTGGAGCGGCCGAGATAGCGGTCGATGATGGCCTGGCGTTCGGCGCTGATGCTGAAGTCGCCCAGGTCCTCCTGCTCGAGTTCTTCGTCTTCATCCGGCATGTAGTTCTTGAAGACGCGTTCCAGAATGCCGGCTGCGATGTAGCAGTACACGGAGGTGATGATGAAGATGAAGGCGATGTGTACGTAGTAGATCAGTGCGAAGGCGCCTACGAAGATGGCGCCGCAGAGGATCGTGAAGGGCAGGTGCTTGTTGGCCATGAAGAAGGAGTTGCGGAACAGGTCCTTCGTGGGCATTTCGAACCGGGCCAACATGGGGAAGATGTACATGGCGACGAACAGGACTTCTACGCCTACCAGGACTTCCAGGGGGATGATCACGTTGACCATGCCGCCGAAGGTCGCGGTGTTGATGTACATGAACCAGATATTATAGATGATCAGGCCGACCAGGGCGGTGACGATGGCACCAACCAGCAGGGCCTGTTTGTATTCCCGCTTGTAAGAGGTCCAGTAGTCACGGAAGGTGTAGGAATCGGTTCCGCGCTGTCTTTTGCCCAGGGTGTAGAACATGGCCGTGGTCGCCGGGCCCCAGTGGATGATCATTAAGAAGATCAAAGGCCATACGATGTAGGGCGGAAGGTTGCCTGCCGCCGTATTGCTGGTCAAATATAAAAAGCCGAGCGCCGGCCCTATGCCGGAAACGATCAGCCACAGAATGTTCAGAAAGATAAGATCGAAGAGCAGATTTCCGTACCGGATGAACGGTCCATCCATACGAAAGAATCCGCCGCCGCTGCCTTTTGCCATGATATTGCCTCCAAAAGATGATATATGTATTATACATCTTTCAGCAATCATATACAAGGTAACGACGACGGATCAATTGTGAACGTTTTTTAAACTTTATTCGCCGATCGATTCCGTACGCATGATGAAGCGGACGCTGCCCGGCATGTCTTCTGCCTTGCCAGAGAAGCTGTCATATTCTTTACTGTACTCCTGCAGAGCACGCAGGCGATCCAGCAGATGGTCCACATCTTCTTCCATCAGGTTCTGCAGGGCACCGATGCCTTTTTCGTTGAACTCGGCCATGCCATCCTTCAGTGTGCCCGCGCCTTCATACAGTGCGGTGACGCCGTCGGAGAGTTCCTGGGAGCCCAGATGCAGTGCATTTGCGCCTTCGTTGAGGGTCCCTGCGCCGGTAGAAAGCTTGCCGGTGCCGTCTTTCAGGTCATGAGCGCCGGTGGAGAGTTTGCCGGTACCATCCTTCAGAGAGGAAGTGCCTTCCTTCAGTGCAGCCGTGCCTTCCTTCAGGGTCTCGACACCCTGCATCAGAGGCGCAGTCTTTTCATTCAAGGTCCCCAGACCGTTTTCCAAGGCGCTTGTGCCTTCAGCAAGGGACTGGGCGCCCTGGTCCAGGGTCTCGGAGCCGGTCTTCAGCTGATCTGCACCGGCCTTGGTCTGGGCGATGCCCTTCTGCAGGCTTTCTGCGCCGGTGGAAGCACTTTCCGCACCGGTGACCAGCTGCTCGGTGCCCTTCTTCAGGTTGGAGATACCGTCTGCAGCCTGGCCCATGCCCTCCTTCAGAGTGGAGGCACCTTCGCTCAGGTCCTTGGCACCGCCGGCCAGAGCAGAGGCTCCTTCAGTGTAGCTTTCGATGCCCGCTTCCAGTGTCTCGGCACCGCTCTGGATGGAATCGGCCGCTCCCGACAGTCCGGAAGCACCGCCGGCCAGCTGGTCGATACCGCCCTGGATCTGGCTGTATTCCAGACCGTTGACATATGCGATCAGCGCCTGTACCTGCGGATCATCCGAGTCGATCTTGCTTGCGATCGCCTGTGCTTCGCTTAAACCTGCGGCAAACTGATCGGAACCCGACTTCAGAGCGCCGGCCGCCTGGCTCAGCTGATCTGCGGAGGAAGCGAAGGTCTCCGCCCCGGATGCCAGATTCGCGGCACCGGAGGTGAGTGCATCATTGTTCTGGGTCAGGGTATCCAGACCCGTTTCGATGGTCTTGGCGCCCTGGTATAAGGCGTCCGCACCATCGGACAGAGGCTTCGCACCTTCTGCCAGCTGGGCAAGGCCCTGGTCCACCTGACCGATGCCGTCGCCCAAAGCATCCACGCCCTTCTTCAGCTCCTTGGAGCCGGCCAGGGTCTGCTTCTCGCCTTCCGCAAGGGCCGCGGCGCCCTTCTTCAGTTCGGCGGTACCGTTCTTCAAAGCGCCGGCACCGGCATTGGCCTGTTTAGAACCATCATACAGTGCGCCGACACCCTGTGCCAGGGCCGGGGTCTGATCCTTCAATGTACCGACACCCGCGTCCAGTTTTCCAGCGCCAGCATCCAGATCCGCAGCGCCCTGGTCCACCTGGTCGATGCCTGTTGCCAGTGCACCGGCACCCTGGTCGGCCTGGTCGATACCGGACTTCAGTTCTTCCGCACCGTCTGCCAGCTTTTTCGTACCATCATTCAATTCTTTTGCGCCGTCCTGCAGCTTGCCGCTGCCTTCATAGAGGGCATTGCTGCCGTCCACCAGTTGGACCGCGGCGTCCGTCAGGGAGCCGAAGGCATCCTTCAGGTCGTCCAGTGTCTCCACATTGTCCAGCTGCAGCTGGGACAGAGCATTATTATCAAAGACTGTGATCGTGGTCAGCAGGGAGAAGTCAACGACATCGGCCTCGATCACGACCTCCTCGGGCACCGTGATATCCACCGGTTTACCGTCGCCGTCCTTCAGATCGGACAATCCTAAGCTTTCCTTCAGACCCGGCATGGCGATACCGACGACCACCGTCTGATCGCCGTTGCCGATGGTCTTACCGTTCGTGACCGTAATATTGCAGGCTTTTTCATTGTTCAGCAGAGCTCCGGAAACCACCAGGAACGGCTGGTACATGGTCACCTTCTGCCCGTCCACTTCCCGCTCGGCCGCAGTCTTGTTCTCGTAGTTGAACTTCATGACCAGATGGCCGTTCGCGCCTTCCAGGTCCTTCGGCTCTACCGGCTTGCCATCCAGCTCATAGGAGATGGTGGTCTCGATCGGCAGCTCCTTAGAGGAATTGCCCTGGTAATGGATGTCGGAACCGGCCGCGTCCCAGGTAAGGCCGTCCGCGTTCTTTGTGAAGACTGCTTCACCCTGGGTCGAATGCACGTCCGTGAGGTCTGTCTTGTCTTCCAGGGTATCCTTCTCCTCCGGGTTCTTCAGCCAGGCACTGACGATGGTCTCTTCGGTCTTGCCGGAAGCATCTGCGACGATGTACACCGTCTCTTCCTTGCCCTGTTCACTGCCATGGGTACGCAGCAGGGATACCGCTTCATCGACCAGGGCATCAGAGGCTGACTGGCTCTCTTCCGGCTCTTTGTTCTGAGCCTCGACACTGCAGCCCGTCGCCCCCAGAAGGACCATGTTCAAGGCCATGAACCCGGCCAGGCCCTTCATCATTGTATGTTTCAGATTGTATTTCATGATCATTCCTCCCCTTTCTTCAGTTTCAGTGTCCCACCGAATCCGGTCTTCTGGATGATGGGGTCAAACAAAAGCAACAACGACGGCAACAGCAGCAGGACCAGCGCCATGCTGATCAAAGCACCCCGGCTCATCAGCCGGCAGATGGAACCGATCAGGTCGACGTCGGAATACAGGCCGACGCCGCAAGTCGCCGCGAAGAAGCCCAGCGCGCTTGTGAAAATGGACGATATGCTGGTGGACAGCGCCGTCTGCACGGCGGTCGTCTTGTCGCGTCCTAAGGCACGTTCTCTCTGATACCGGTTGGTCATCAGGATCGCATAGTCCACAGTTGCGCCCAGCTGGATCGTCCCGATGACGATCGAAGCTACGAAGGGCAATGTTGTATGTGTGTAATAGCTGATGCTCATATTGATGTAGATCGCCTGCTCGATCACCGCCACCAGGATCAGCGGCAGGCTGAAGGACTTGAGGACGACCAGGATCAGGAAGAAGATCGCCAGGATCGAAACCGCACTTACGACCTTGAAGTCAAGGTCGGTGATCTCGATCAGGTCCTTGGTACAAGGTGCTTCACCGATCAGCATGGCGTCTGGATCATACCGTTTCATGATCTCATGCAGCTTGGTGATCTGGTCGTTGACCTCGTCGGTGGCGACTTTATATTCGGAACTGATGATCATCAACTGGCGGCCGCCGCTCTTCAGGGTGCCAGTCAGCGAATCCGGCAGGAACGCGTCCGGGATGTCCTTCGGGATGACCGAAGCCGTCGCCAGGGCAAATTCCACACCGTCCACCTGCTCCATTTCATCCATCATCTTGCGCGTATCCTGGTCGGACAGACTGTCGCTGGCCAGGACCATGTGCAGCGTGTTCATGGAGAAATTGTCCTCCAGCTCCTTGTTCGCCTGGATCGACGGTAAGTAGTCCGGCAGGCTGGAATCCAGGTTGTAATATACATCGATCTTCTGATATCCGATGATCGCCGGGATCCAAAGCAGCAGCGAGAGGACCATCAGCACTTTATTGTGCTTGACGATGCCCTTCGAAAGGCGTTCGCCCTTAATGGTCAGCGGCTTGTGCCGCGTCTTCTCGATGGCCTTGTCAAAGAGCAGGATCATGGAGGGCAGCACCGTGACGCAGGTGATCACGCCCAGGACAACGCCCTTGGCCATGACGACGCCCAGATCCAGGCCCAGGGTGAAGGTCATGAAGCAGAGCGCCACGAAACCCGCGATCGTCGTCAGAGACGAACCCGCAACTGAAGTGATCGTACCTGCGATCGCATGGGCCATGGCTTCTTCTCGATCTTGATAAGATCCCTTCATTTCCCGGTAGCTGTCCCACAGGAAGATCGAATAATCCATGGTGACAGCCAGCTGCAGAACAGCGGCCAGAGACATAGTGATAAACGAGATCTCCCCCTGGATCACGTTGGTGCCCAGGTTGTAGATGATGGCGATCCCGATGTTCAAAAGGAACAGGACCGGCGCCATCCAGGAGTCCATCGTCAAGGCCATGGCGATGGCGGACAGGATGACCGCGATGGAAACGTACCAGAAGATCTGCTTCTCTACCAGGTTCTTGGTGTCGGTAACGATGGCCGACATGCTACTCAAGAAGCATCGCTCTCCGGTGATGGTGCGGATCTCTTCGATGGCGTCCATCGTGCAGTTCTCGGATGTGCCGCTGTCAAAGAAAACGGCCATCAGCGTCGCATCCTTGGAATGGAAGACCTGATAGATCTTCTCCGGCAGCATCTCCTGGGGGATATCGTTGCTGGCGAAGGTGTCATACCAGACCACCTCGTCCACGTGATCGACCGCTTCCACTTTTTCTTTCAGTGTGGCGGCCTGCGCGTCCGACATGCCTTCCACGACCAGCAGCGCATAGGCACCTTTGCCGAAATCCTTCAAAAGGATGTCCTGCCCCTGCATGGTCTCGATCTTGTCGGGCAGATAGTATAGGATGTCATAATTGACCCTTGTATGAATAAAACCAAATGCGGCCGGAAGCAGTAAACCTAAACTGATGATCAGGATCAGGATCCGGTTTCGTACGACCGCCTTACCAAAACGCAGCATATAGCGTCTCCTCTTTTCTGACCTTTAGTCATTTTTCGATAGTAGTATAGATCAAAAATGACCAATAGTCAATATCTTATAGCAAAGAAAATGAACTTTGGTCATTTTTATAATAAATCCATGAAAAATCGTATGGTTTACCGTCACTATTTCAGTTTGACAAAATGGTTGCAGGTGATAGAATACTTGTATACACACATTTTTCGAGGATTGCATCATGAGCAAAGTAGAAGAAAACAAATTATTAAAGCAGTCCCGGTTGATGGAGACTGCTTTTTCCTTATTCACGACCAAGGGGTTCGCCCACACGACGATCTCTGATATCGTACGCGAGGCGGACATGGCCAAGGGTACGTTCTACCTGTATTTTCATGACAAGTATGAACTGCAGGAACGGCTGATCGTCTGGAAGGCAGAGGACCTGTTCCAGCACGTGGTCGCACAGTCCGGCTACGAAAAGCTGGAGGACCCCGCCGACAAAGTGATCGCGATCATCAACGATATTCTGGATCAACTGCAAAAAACCCCCCATCTGCTGAAGTTCATCAATAAGAACCTGAGCTGGGGCGTGTTCCGCCGCGCCATCGGCCGTGCGGAGAACAACTATATCACCTTTTTTCAGAACATTCTTGGCATCCAGGACGCACAGAAACTGGAGATCATGGTCTATACGATCATCGAGTTCGTCAGTTCCACCTGTCACAGCGTGATCCTGGAGCAGAATCCGGTGGATCTGGAGACCTACCGGCCTTTCATGACCCGCATCGTCCGCAAGATCCTGGAAACTGAACTATAAAAAAAGATCCGGGCTGTCTTTTCAGACAGTCCGGATTTTTGTTGTATTACTGGATCTTGATGACGTACGCGTAGGGCGGAAGCTCCTTGGGCAGCTGCACAGTCAGGCCGTTGGCATCTGCCGTGTAAGTGCAGGGACCCGCACCCAAGACGGAAACAGCGGCGCCTTCAGCGACTTCCAGGCCAGGAATGGTCACGGTGCTTCCGGGAGTTTCATCCATGACGATGGCATACAGCGCATCGTCTTTTTTCGTATAACGGACTTCCTTGCCATCTGTGGTCAGGTCAGACTGCTTGTCCTCGCGGCAGGTGGTGGCGTAGATGGCCTCGCCGTTGACCTTCAGCCAGGCACCAGTCTCCAGCAGCGGGCGGACCTGCTCTTCCTGGATCGTACCGTCTGCCATAGGGCCTACGTTCAGCAGGAGGTTGCCGTTCTTGGCGGTGACATCGATGATGCACCAGATGACGTCCTTGGCCTTCATGAAGTTGGCCGGGTTCTCGTTGCGGTTGTAGCCGAAGCTCATGCCGATGCCGCGGCACAGTTCCCACTTCTCGGTATCATAGTTCAGCACCCGGGCATATTCCGGCGTGTAATAATCACCGATCTCGATCTGGAAGGGGATGCCCTGACCGTTTTTCTTGGCCTCATAGATCTGGTCGATATACTCCTGGCGGCCGGCCTCATCGACCTGCTTCCAACGGTTGTTCAAGACACCGTCTTCGACCGTGTTGTAATAGTCCGCAAACAGCTGCATCAGGTCGGTCTGGGCCGGATAGCCCATATCGTTCCACAGGACGGAGGGCTTGTACTTCTCGATCAGCTCGCGGGTCTGCGCCTCGGAATAGGCAGCATATTCATCGGAAGCCACATAATGGTCCACCCAGTTTTCCGGGCTGTTCATGGGCTTGTCCTTGAAGGTCCAGTCGAAGATACCGGAATAGTACAGGCCCATCTTGATGTTGTGGGCACGGACCGCGTCGGTCAGCTCGCCCACCAGGTCACGCTTGGACTGGTAGTCCGGCATGAAGGGGTTCTTGTGCTCGCTGGGCCACAGGGTATAGCCATCATGGTGCTTTGTGACCAGCACGACGTACTTGGCGCCTGCTTCCTCGAACAGTTTGGCCCAGGCTTCCGGATCCATCTTGTCGCTTTCCTTCTGGAATTCATGATAGAAGTCGAAATAATTGAAATCCTTGCCGTAGGTCTTCTCGTGGTATTCCTGCGTCGGGGATCCCGGGCAGCGCAGGCTGTTCAGGTACCACTCCGCATAGGGATGATACTTCATCTGCTCTTCCATGGAAGGAGCGGCATCACCGTCTACCATGCTTTCGCCTTCCGGCTTTTTGACGGCCCATCCGGGTACGGAGAACAGCCCCCAATGGATGAAGATACCGAATTTCGCGTCTTTGAACCACTGCGGAGCTTCATGGCTCTGGATGGATTCCTTCGTCGGTTCGTACATATGTTACCTCCTGATGTTTATTTCGAAAGCAGGCTGGCCGCCGCTTCATCAACAAATAGGGTCACATCCGGATGCAGCTGCAGCGCAGATGCCGGGCAGGCCGGTGTGATCGGTCCTTCGACGCAGGCCTTGACCGCTTCCGCCTTCGCGGTGCCGGAAGCCAGAAGGATGATCCTGCGGGCCTTCATGATCGAGCCGATACCCATGGTGATCGCCTTGCGCGGCACGTCCGCCTCGGAAGCGAAGAACCGGGAATTGGCCTTGATGGTACTCTCCTGCAGGTCGACCACATGGGTCCCCGCAGGGAAATGATCATCCGGCTCATTGAAGGCGATGTGTCCGTTGTTGCCGATACCCAGCACCTGCAGATCGATCCCGCCGGCGGCTTCGATCATCAGATCGTAGGCCTGGCAGAATTTCTCCGGATCCTCCGCATTGCCCAGGGGTACGTGGGTGTTGGCCGGATCGATGTTGATATGATCAAAAAGATTCGTATTCATGAAGTACCGGTAGCTCTGCGGATCCTCCGGCTGGATGGGATAGTATTCGTCCAGATTGAAGGAGCGGACCTTGGAGAAATCCAGCGTCCCGCCTTCGTAGATCTTTACCAGTGTCTGATACATGCCGACCGGTGATGACCCGGTGGCCAGACCCAGGATGCAGCGAGGGTTGCGGTGGATCGTCTCGGCCACCAGGAAGGCTGCCCGGCGGCTGATCTCGTTGATATCTTTACATTTGATGACGTCGATGTTACTGTTCATAGATCGTCACTCCTCTCATCATTGTCCGATAAATGTGCAGGTCTTCATCGATAAGGATCAGATCCGCGTCCTTTCCGACTTCGATGGAACCCTTGCGTGCGTCCACGCCGATGGCCTGGGCCGGATGCAGGCTTGCGCAGGCCACAGCCTCCGGCAGTGAAAGGTCCGTATAGGTGTAAAGGTTGTATACTGCCTGGTTCAGGCGCAGTACGGAACCGGCGATGGTGCCGTCCGCCAGCAGGCAGTGGATGCCCTCTTTATGGACCTGCTGTCCGCCCAGATCATAATCCCCGTCCGGCAGGCCCGCGGCCCGCATACTGTCGGTGATCAGGACCAGCCGGTCCTTCTTGCAGTCGGCAACCAGCTGGAACAGGCCCTTATTGATATGGAAGGTGTCAGCGATCAGTTCACAGTACACGTCCTTGCGGGTCAGCGCCGCGCCTACCAGACCGGGGTTGCGGTGATGGATCCCGTTCATGGCATTGAACAGATGGGTGACCTCCGTCACACCGGCGTCGAAGGCTTCCAGCGCTTCTTCATAACCGATGGCCGTATGACCGACGGCGACCCGGGTCTCGGTCGTAGCGGTAAGCTTTTTGATCAGGTCCATGGCGCCTTCCAGTTCCGGCGCGATGGTGATGAGGCGGATCAGATCCGCGTAGGAAAGCACGAAATCCGCATCCGGCGGGATGATATATTCTTCCAGATGCGCACCCTTCTTTGCCTTGCTGATGAAGGGGCCTTCCATGTTGACGCCCAGGATCTCGGCCCCGTTCCAGGCGGCAGGATCCCCCTGGCTTTCGGTACGCAGGTCCCTAAGCATATCAAAAGAGGCACCTAAGGATTCCAGAGGATAGGTCATCAAGGTGGGCAGCCAGGATGTGACACCATCCGTCGCGACGGACTGGCACATCTTCCGGATCCCTTCCGCGTCGGACGTGGTCGCGTCCTCACCGACGCAGCCATGGCTGTGTACATCGATCAGGCCAGGCGCGATCAGGCGGCCCTTTGCATCGATATATTCCAGATCAGTACGTGTGGCGTCCGCCGGTACGATCTCCCGGATCACGTCATCAAAAACGATCATGGACTCGGTCATAAGCCGGTCCTTGAGTACGATCGTTCCATTGATCAGGCATTTCATGCGCATCACTCTCCGTTTTTTAGGATAGTTGTATTATACAAACAAACCCACAAAAAAGCAAGGCAGCAGACTGTTCTTTTCCTGTGTTGCCAACAAAAGTTACGGCAAAGGGACAGATTTTCAGCACTTAACGGTTGCGTCGTCTGTCCTTTTGTGCTACTGTTAAGAAAAAGAAACACAGGGAGGAAAGGTTCATGATACATTTTGGAACCGGCGGTTGGCGCGCCCGGATCGGTGAGGATTTCTACATTGGAAACATCCGCAAAATCGCGGCCGGCCTCGCATATATGATCCATGAAGATGCTCTGGAAGATCAGCCGGTCATGATTGGCTACGACCGGCGTTTTCTGTCCCGGGAAGCTGCCCAGTGGGTCGCTGAAATCCTGACGGCTTCTGGGATCCACGTCCTGTTCATGCAGCGCAGCGCCCCGACGCCCCTGGTCATGTTCCAGGTCAAGGAACGGAAGCTGCATTACGGTGTCGAAATCACCGCGTCGCACAATCCGGCGAACTATAATGGTTTCAAACTGATCGTGGAGGAAGGCCGGGACGCGCCGGTGGAGGTCACGGACCGGCTGGAGCAGATCATCACCGGCATTCCGGAGGAACTGTCCATCCTGCCCTTCGATACCGCGGTGGCCCAGGGGCTGGTCACCATGCTGCACAACCCCTTCAACGAGTTCATCGACAGCATCCTGAACGTGCTGGATGTGCAGGCCATCCGCGACCGGGGCCTGCGGATCCTCTTCGACTCCATGCATGGGTCCGCCACCTATCCCCTGACGGTCATCTTCAATACGACCCGCTGCACCTTCGACCAGATCCATGGGGACCGGGACGCTTTCTTCGGCGGCCTGGTACCGGCGCCTGCGGAGACCACACTTTTCGAGTTGAAGGAAAAGGTGATCCACGAAGGTTATGATCTGGGCATCGCAGTGGATGGCGATGGCGACCGTCTGGGCATCATCGACAGTGACGGCGCCTACATCAGCGCGAATGATATCCTGGTCCTGCTCTACTGGTACCTGCACGAGATCAAGGGCTGGAAGGGCCCGGTGGTCCGCAATATCTC
>CADBPG010000061.1 GCA_902796435.1 uncultured Eubacteriales bacterium
ACGTCCTTGTGGATGCCGACGCAGTGGTGGATGTAGGGACCTTCGACGACCTTGGCTTCGAGGCGCTTGATGTTTTCGACCTCGATCCACAGATAGGTGCCCATGCCGACAGGGCCGTCCACGCCCTTCGCGTTGCCCAGCAGCAGGCTGTATTCGCCATTGTCGCCATCGAAACGGGCCAGGGTCAGATCGCCGTGCTTCGCCTCTGCGGTGATCGCGCCGGGATAGTCAAAGGCCAGCGGATAGGTGATGCAGGGGCGGCAGCCGGCCACGCTCAGCGGCCAGGGGCCACAATGCTGCAGCAGTTCACCATTTTCGATGTCCGGATGACGGATGGTCCAGTCCGCGAAGAAGCTGCGGGTATCATCCAGCGTCGCGGCTTCTACCATCAGGGCCGTGATCGCACCGTGGATATCAGTCTCGCAGACGATCGGAATGCCCTTGTCGTTGAGCAGTGCGTTGGCGGCGCAGGGCATGATGCCCAGTTCATCCTGCAGGGCGTTCCAGCACTGAATAGCGCCAGCGTTGCAGTGATATTTCTTGATCAGGCGCTCCATGGCGACCGCAAGGCCGGCCACGTTGGTCAGCTGCTCGTCAGACACCTTGATGTCCATGTTCTCACGGCAATAGCGCATGGTCTCCTGGACCTCGTCGCCATCGGCGATGGCCTTCTTCACCTCGGCCGTCAGTTCCGGCAGCGGGATCGGAGACAGTTCCACGCCAAACTTCTCCAGCAATTCGCCTTCATTGCACATGGTGGACCAGAAATCGAAGGGACGCGGGCCCATCTGCAGAATACGGATGTTCCGGAAAGTCTTGACTACGTTGCAGACCGCCAGGAAATCCTTCAGACCGCGCTCGAAGACCGGGTCATTGAGGCGGCAGTTGGTCATATATGTGAAAGGCACACCAAAACGGCGCAGGACCTTGCCCGTCGCGAAAAGACCGCACTGGGTATCACGCAGGCGGACACCGCTGGGCTCCGGACGCTCGTCCAGAGGGCCCCACAGAAGGACCGGTACACCCAGATCCTTTGCCAGGCGGGCACAAAGATACTCCGTACCGAAATTGCAATGCGGCAGGAACAAGCCATCGACCTTCTCTGCCTTGAACTTCTCCAAGATCTTCAACCGATCGTTTTCATCGTACAGCAGGCCCTCTTCGTTGATATCATCGATGTCGACGAAGTCGATGCCCAGCTCCCGCAGGCGGTCTGCGGTCAGGCCACGATATTTGATGGCATCCGGTGCGCTGAAAATGCTGCGTCTCGTAGGCGCGTAACCGATTTTGATATGTTTCATGATAACCCTCCTGATTTGCATATGTAAGAGCATATTATACTAAAATATATCATACCACAATTACTCCGGTCATGCCATATATATCCAAAAAAAGACGGCGGAGGTGATAAGCCTCTGCCGTCTTCAAGAGTTTCTGCATTTAGAAATGCGCTGATATGAATAGTGCGATCAGGAATATGACTATGATGACCGCCAAGATGATCAGCGATACGATAGCGCCCTTCTTGCACTGTTTGTAGTTCCGGATATAGTTCTTGCTGCGGAAGATTCCGGCCATGATCAGGCCGATGATGGGCAGCAGGAAGCCCAGGACCAGGTACCACATGCTGCCGGTATCGTGCAGCGGATGATCCAGGATATAGTTACTGCCGGTAAGCGTGGGCTCTTCATCCGGATCCTTCGCTGCCTTCGTCGGGGCATGTTTTGCATCATCATGATCGTTCAGGCCAGCGATGGTGATGGACTTCATGCGCTCGCCCTTGTCACGCATCTCTTTGTATTCAGCGATTTCCTTCTTGTTACCGTATACATAATGGTCATGTCCGATGTCCACCAGCTCTGGCTTGTCCTCGCTGTAATCATGGATGGACGGATCATAGGTATACAGGACCTTGTTCTTCTCCAGCTGCGGATCCGGGATCGGCACCGCAGAGATCAGCGAATGCGTATAGGGATGCAGCGGGAAATCGAACAGTTCTTCCGTCGGCGCGATCTCCACGATGTTACCCTTGTAGATAACACCGATATGATCGGAGACGAAACGAACGATGGACAGATCGTGCGCGATGAACAGATAGGAAACGCCGCGCTCTTTCTGGAACTTCTTCAGCAGATTCAGGACCTGCGCGCGGATGGAAACGTCCAGCGCGGAGATCGGTTCGTCAGCTACGACCAGTTCCGGCTCCATGACCATCGCACGGGCCAAACCGATACGCTGACGCTGACCACCGGAGAATTCGTGCGGGTAACGGGTCAGATGCTCGGGCAAAAGACCAACTTCTTCGATCATATGCTCGACCTTCTGCACACGGTCCGCCTCATTCTCGTAAAGGTGGAAATTGTACAGACCTTCGGAAACGATGTAATCGACCGTAGCACGCTCGTTCAGAGACGCTGCCGGATCCTGGAAGACCATCTGGATGTTACGGATGACCTGGCGGTCCAGGCTGCGCGGGATCTTACCGGAGATACGTACACCCTTGTAATCGATCTCGCCGCCGGCACAGGGGTTGACCCGGATGACCGCACGGCCGATGGTCGTCTTACCAGAGCCGGACTCGCCGACCAGGGAGAACGTCTCGCCCTTGTAGATCTTGAAGCTTGCGTCTTGAACGGCACGGACGGCGTTTTCGCCCTTGCCGAAGGTGATATCAACATTTTTGACTTCCAGCAAGACTTCCTTGCCGGTTTCATCGATCGGACCATGCTCCGGGAAAGAGGAAGCCGTGGCCGTCTGTTTGTTCAATTCTTCATTTGCCATGACAGTACGCTCTCCTTTCTCAGATATGCAGGGATTTGATCAGTTTTTCGTGAATGTTCTGAATGATCTCAGGTTTCTCGATCTTCGGCGCGCGCGGATCCAACAGCCACGTCTTCGCATAATGCGTGTCGGTGACCTTGAACATCGGCGGCTCGGCGATCGTGTCGATCTTCAGGCAATACGGGTTACGCGGTGCAAACGCGTCGCCAGTGATCTTGTTGTACAGGGATGGCGGTGTACCCGTGATGGAGTACAGTTTCGTGTCACGCTCGGCCAGCTGCGGCAGAGAGGACAGAAGCGCCCAGGTATAGGGATGACGCGGATCGTAGAAGACTTCTTCTACGGTACCGATCTCGACGATCTGGCCGCCGTACATAACGGCAACACGCTCCGCGATATTTGCGACAACGCCCAGGTCATGGGTGATGAACACGATGGTGTAATTGTATTCGCGCTGCAGTTCCTTCAGAAGTTCAAGGATCTGCGCCTGGATCGTAACGTCCAGAGCCGTGGTGGGCTCATCGCAGATGAGGATCTTCGGCTGGCAGGACAGAGCGATCGCGATAACGATACGCTGGCGCATACCACCGGAATACTGGAACGGATAGTCATCGAAACGGCTTTCCGCGTTCGGGATACCGACCTGCTTCATGAGCTTCAGCGCACGCTGGCGGGCTTCACCTTCAGAGCATTTCTGATGCTTCAGGATGATGGAGGTGATCTGCTTGCCGATGGTGATGATCGGGTTCAGAGAGGTCATAGGATCCTGGAAGACCGTAGCGATCTTGGAACCACGGATCTGGGACCAGTCGTCCGCGTACTTGATCTCGGCCAGGTTCAGGACGCAGGTGCCATGCAGCTGCTCCGGAGTCTCATCCAGATAACGGACGTGCAGCACGACGTCATCGAAGACATCACTGCGCAGCTCTTCGTTGTTGAAATCCACACCCATGGTCATGGCCTTTTTCAAGGTCTTCATCAGCGCACGGATGGACTTCACACGCTTAGAATACTTGTAACGTCCTACGGACAGATAGACTTCCTTGGCCAGCAGTACGTTCATTTCCTTCATTTCCGGAGTGATCGCCTGCTTGATCTCCTTCTGATACTTGGCTTCCAGAGCAGCCAGCTTTTCACTGAAGCTCTTCTGATAAGCGGTATCGTTTTTCAGGTTTTCCTGATGCTTTTTGATGAGGTCAGCCTTTTCCTGTTCCAGAGCCTTGATGGCCTCGTCCAGGCGCTTGACTTCTGCCTCGGTCTCCTTGATCTTGTCCTTCTCCTTATGCGGGTCGAAGGTCTGACGCAGGTTATTGGCCTCGGTACGCTGGAAGACCAGCTCGTTCATGCGCGCGGTGAAGGCTTCATCGTCCTCGTCGCTCAGGGTCTCTTTTCTCTTCTTGTCGGCCTTCAGTTCGATCATTTCCTTATAGGTATCGGCACCGAACTGCAGCGGCGCATAGGAATCCAGCTTCTTTTCGATATTCTCGATGGTGCGCTTGGCATAAGGCGTCAGCTTGACAACGGTATCGATCAATTCTTCATCGTTGAAGACAACGCTTCCGTTGGAGATGAAACCGTTGGAATCCAGCATGCCGGCGAAGGTCTTCGTGAAGACGGACTTACCGGAACCGGACTCACCGACGATAGCGATGGACTCGTTCTCGTAGACATCCAGAGAAATGCCGCGGATGGCGGTCAGGATACGGCCACGGACACGGAATTTGACTTCCAGATCCTTGACGGATAATAATACTTTGCGGTTTTCTTCCATAGCAGCCCCTCCTTACATGTGCGTTCTCGGGTCGGACGCGTCACCGAGGTTCTGACCGGACACATACAGTGTGACCGTGATGATGGAAGCAACAACGACCGGGCTCCAGAATTCAAAGCCCCAGCCCGGGGTGACCATAGCACTTTCCGCCTCGTAGATCAACTTACCCAGGGACATGTCCGAAAGGCCCATGCCGATGTAGGAAAGGAAGACTTCGTACGAAATGTAGGACGGGATCTCCATCGCCAGATAGGTAACGATGACGGAGGTCATGAACGGCAGAATGTTCTTAGTCGCGATACGGGTGATGGGCGTACCCAGACAGCGGGACGCCAGGTTGTAATCTCTGTCACGGATGATGATGACCTGTGTACGGATGAAATACGCGATGGCGATCCATCCGGTAACGGTCAGCGCGAAGACCATCGTCCAGAAGCTCGGAGACAGGACCAGGACCAGAACAGAGATCAGCAGAACGTAGGGAACGTTACCGACGATGTTGTAGACCTCGGTCATGAACAGGTCGAACTTCTTGGAATAGCCCCAAACAGCACCCAGCAGGATACCGATGGTCATGTTGATGGCAGCGCAGATCAGCGCCAGAGAAATGGAGATGCGGGAACCATACCAGACAGCGTCGAAGGTAGACTGACCGGCGGAACCGCGTCCCAGGATGTTGTGGATGTTGAAGCCAAACAGTTTGATGGCCTTTGCAGGTGTCAGATGCTTGGCAGCCGCGTTGGTGATGTTCTCAAAACGGTCATAGCTGCTGAGTGCTGGGTAGATATACGTAAAGGCAATGATCAGCACCAACAGACCCAGAACGAACCAGTTGATCTTCTTGCTGAAGAAAACGCGGAAAACAGACTTCCAGTACGAGTAGCGCGGAGCAGTGATCTTTTCGGACTCCAGGTCGTTATGATCGACATGGGCGAAGAGTTCCTCATCCGTCATACCCTCGACGGTAAATAACTCATTTTCTTTATATTCCATGTCTCT
Organism: uncultured Eubacteriales bacterium; assembly: GCA_902796435.1. Taxonomy (GTDB): domain Bacteria; phylum Bacillota; class Clostridia; order Lachnospirales; family Bianqueaceae; genus RUG159. Next base: position 5,552 of record CADBPG010000061.1, read on the forward strand.
CTCCCTTACCTTGCCTTACTCGTGAACGAAATTCGCGGATCGACCAGGGACATCAGAACGTCACCCAGGATGATCGCGATAACGGACAGTAACGCGTAGAATAATGTAACACCAACGATAACACCATTATCGTACATATTGATCGCCTGCGTCAGCAGGTTACCAGCACCAGGCACGACGTACACACGCTCGGTGATGATGGCACCGGTCATGGCGAACAGAACACTGCCCGGTACGCCATGGACGATCGGGATGGCCGCGTTCTTCGCGATGTGCTTGAAGAAGATCTCGCGCTCGGACAGACCACCGGACCGGGCGAACTTGACATAATCAGAGTTCATCTGGTCGATCATGTAACGACGCAGCCAACGCATCAGACTACCGATGGACGGCAGAGCCAGAGAAATGATGGGCAGCGCGTACATGAGTTTGTTCTTGGAATCCATGTTGAAGGTGGTCGGCAGGCCCAGTTTGCCGCCGATAGCCTTGAACAGGAAGATATATGCCAGCGAAGGCACCGCCATGATGAAGATGATGTAGAAAATACCGATCTTGTCGACCAGTTTATCCTTCTTCTGTGCCATCACGATACCCACCGGGATACCGATGAGGTATGCCAGGATCGTCGCGATGATACCGATCGTGAAGGAATAACCGATCTTGGATTTACCATTCTTCACCGTGATGACGTTCGTATAGTTGTCCGTAAAACGAGCCGACAGGGAGCTGTTGTTCTCCAGTGACATCGGCACATAGGTCGCTGTATGCAGATCGTCCGCGGACTGCTCCATATGGCCGCTCGGATACACAACGTCACGCATGACATAGGTACCCTGTGTAGTCGTCATAGTGGTGAATACATCGACACCGGTATTGACTGTATAGGATTTTCCAAGATTGATGGAAATAATATTCTGATGGATGTACGGGAACTGATTGTTGCAGTACAGCAGATACTTATGCTGCGTACCATTCCCGATGATGGCGGGCGAGAATTTCTTGCCCCCATAAACCGGATCTTTCGTAGTAAAGGTCAGACCACGGTTCTCGATCTCATCCTTGACATAGGAAACTGTGTCGATCTTGACGAGACCCTTGAAATAGTTACCCAAGCGACCGAGCAGTGGTTTGTCTTTCCAAGCAAACAAAGCCTGCTGGCCTCCCGTCGCGTACTTTTTCTTGGTAACCATGATAGCTTTCAGTCGTACGACATGATAGCCCTTGGATTTATAGTACTCGGTAAATTTCTTGACGTATTCTTTGGTAGCTTCGCTATCGTTCTTCGATTTTTTCGCGATGGTAGCGGCAGCAGAACGCGTTTCCTCATCGATCTCGCCGTTTTTGGCCAGCTGCTGCAGCCACTCGGTGTATGGTACATAATCGATGTAGCCATACTCCTCCCATTTCTGGTATTTATAGACGGTCTGTGCGTTGTTACCCAGGTTCCGGTAGACATTATCTGTCGCGAAGATCAACTGTCTGTCCATCAAGGAATAGATCAGCAGCATGACGATCGCCACAACGATGACTACGGATACCAGGCCGTGCAGTAAACGTCTTAATAAGTACTTGGCCATAAGTCCCTCTCACCTATCTAAACGCGCCTGTGCGCGTAGAATCTGATACTTTTATGCTTTTTCCCGTTGAAGTGCTAAAGATAGAAGATAGGGGATAGGGCCTCAGCAGATGCTGAGGCGCCCGTCCCCAAAACTTCAATAGGTAATTTGGATGTTTCGAAGATACGGATCGCTTCACCGCTGCGCGGAGAGCTTGTTCCGAAGATACGGATCGCTTCACCGCTGCGCGGTTTTCGCGCTCCTGAACAAACTCGGACTTTCGCGCTGCGCGCTTCGTCCTCGTTTGTTCTTGCGTCTTAAAGTCTCTGTCGTTTGTGCGCATGCGCAAGCGCTGCGCCCTGCACTCCGAGACTTTAATCCGCTATCTTAGAAGATTCCAATGCACTTGATCATGTAGCCAGCGTAATCCGGCAGGAAGGTATCCAGGTAAGTAGAAGGATCACCATAGTCCGGACCCCAACCAGACAGATCATAGATGTCGTAGTTGGCTTCGTAACCATAATCGGTGTAGTAACCGCAGTAGTACCAGTCATCATCACCAACGCACTCGACCAGGTTGACCTGGATCAGGCCATTGGTGGTCGCTTCGACGCTCTTCTTGAAGGCCTGCGCGGCATTCGCGTAAGCGGTACGAGCGGTCGGATACGGCAGATCGACGATGATCGGCTTTTCAGCGGAAACTTCAACACCGGCAGCACCCAGCTCTTCGACAGCGATCGCCAGCTCAGAAGCGGAATATTCCGGATTGTACCATCCATCATAACCGGAACCGGAACCGTTGCCGTTGTCAGCTTCAGGATCGTAAACCTTGATGGCTACGCCGTCAGCATCCAGCTGTGCCTGCTCGATCTCAGCATAGTACGTGCCAGCCGGGAAGGTAGTAGCGGTACCGTTGATGTCAACAGTCACATCTTCTTCCAGGGAGACAAAGTTCCAGCAAACATAAGAGTTGATCAGAGAAGCGTTCTTCAGCTCGTCGCCGACCTTCTGTGCGTTCCAGTCACCACGGTCAAGAGCGGTGCAAAGAGCGCGACGGAAATGAACGTTCTGCATAGCAGCCTTGGTGCGGGCAGCGTCTTCCTCAGTCTGTGCGGAGACAGCAGCGGAAGCATCGTTGACGTTCGCGAAGGCAGCACGGTTGATGTTCAGGAAGCCCATGTAAGAGGTAGCGTTGGTGGAAGCCACGTACGCATACTTATCGAACATTCCATCAGCCTTAGCCATCTGCAGGCGGGCATCATTCAGGCCCAGACCGGACAGATCGCCATTCAGGAAGTCATTGTAGGTCTTGGTATCATCGGAACCATCGTTGTAGTTCCAGATAATGGTGTGGATGTTGATGCCATCAGCATTCCAGTAGGTCGGGTTCGCTTCGAACTGGATCTTGTTCTGCTCGGTAGCGTTGGTAACCAGGTACGGACCGCAATATGCGATATGGTCCTGATCGATCGCGTACTGATAAGATTCAGCAGTGTCATCGAACTCTTCACCGAACTTACCACCCTGAGATTCATAGTACTCACGGCTCATCGGAGCAAAGATGGAGTAACCAAGCATGGTCAGGAAGTACGGAGTCGGCTGTTCCAGAGTATAGACCAGAGTCTGATCATCCGGAGCGGAAACACCAACGGTGCTGAAATCAGAGGTCTCACCAGCGATGTACTCGTTGGCACCCTTGATGACGCCCTGTACCAGCCACTCAAGGCCGCCCTGTGCGTCAAAAGCATGCTGCATACCAGCAACGAAGTCGTCAGCCTTGACCTTGGCAACTTCACGACCCTGAGAGTCGACCCAAACGGCGCCTTCACGGATCTTGAAAGTATAGGTCAGACGGTCTTCGGAAACTTCCCACTCGGTAGCCAGAGCCGGCTGCATCTCGCCTTCGAAATCGTACTCTACCAGGCCATCAAACGTGTTGATGATCGCATCGGTATCAGCCGCACGAGAGGTGTTCAGAGCATCCCAGGTTACAGGCAGGTTGGTGAAGGTCTGCTGATAAACATCAGTCAGAGTATAACCCTTGTCGGCCAGATACTGCTTCTGCCACTCAGCGAATTCGCCGGTGCCGCGCATTTCTGCCCATTTCGCACGCATTTCCAGATAGTCTTCCTTCGCGATCGGGTCGCCATCGACGATCAGATACTGATGATAACGATCGCCATCGGAACCCCACAGAGCGAAGTTGCCGGAATACGGAGCGATACGGCTGATCGCATAGTTACCGCCAGCGGAAGTGGTGGGCAGCATAACAGCAGCCTCCATCAGCTTGGCCTCAGCGATAGCCATTTCAGCATAACGAAGAGATACGTTGTCTACTTCAGCCTTTGCGCTCTGATACAGGTCGTTGAACTCGCCCAGGGTAGCCGCATACAGCTCACCAGACTCGACGGTGTAAGGATCGATCTCTTCTTCGTCGTCCTCTTCACCCTCTTCGGTAGCCTCTTCCTCTGTAGCTTCTTCTTCGGTAGCTTCTTCTTCGGTAGCTTCTTCTTCAGTAGCTTCCTCTTCAGCGGCTTCCTCAGTAGCTTCTTCTGTTTCTTCTACAGCCTCTTCGGCAACCTCTTCAGCTGCTTCTTCCGGCTGCTCAGCCTGCTTTTTGCTGCAGCCTGCGAACAGAGAAACGCACAGAGCAAGAACCAGGAACAATGCAAGATACTTCTTGACATTCTTCATGATCATTTTCCTCCTTTTTAGATTCTGTTTTTATACTGAGTAGGGGTAATTCTCATTTTCCAAGAGCTAATCGGAAATATGGTATATATGCACCCGTCCCAATAATATTAATATGATACAATTTTGA
>CADBPG010000062.1 GCA_902796435.1 uncultured Eubacteriales bacterium
GAATTACAAGACTGGATGGAAGCGAGGTTCTGATCCGATGCGCGAGTTCGTGAAAAAGATCAGCGCGACACTGCTGCTTGCGGTCGCGGAGATCGCCCTTGGCATTCTTTTGCTCATCAGCCCCTCCGGCTTCACCATGGCCGTGGTGGTCGCCGTCAATATCATCCTGATCATCAGTGGACTGATCAATATCGTGGAATATCTGCGGCTGCCCCGGGAGGAAGCCATGCAGACCTGGAAGTTCTCTTCCGGCGCCTGCGGTGTCACTTTGGGTGTGCTCGGCATCATTTACCGGGCACAGATCCTGCAGGAATTCGGCATGCTGGTCGTAGTGTACGGGATCACGATCCTGCTGTTCGCCTTCCTGAAGCTGCAGATCGCGGTGGACGCGCTGCGCGCCCACATCCACGTCTGGTATCTGATGTGCTTCAGTTTCCTGGCAACGACCGGCATCGGACTGCTGCTGTTCTTCCAGGTGATCAAAAACGAAAAGACCGCCTGGCTGGTCACGGGCATCGCCTTGATCGGCATCGCGATCTTTGACGCGGTATATTTCATCCTGGGGCACAGGTCACGTACAGAAACGCCAGCCACGACGACGGCCATTGTCCAAAATGACGAAAATAGGCGTTGAAATCGCACGGAAAAAGTTGTATAGTATACATAAAGTTTAGAAACATTGAACAAAATCGTTTCTATCTCAGGAGGAGACCATGGCAGAGAAGAAGAAACACAATTTTGTACAATCCGGTACCAATAATGTAACTGCGGACAAGCCGCAGCAGACGACCCATACCCTGAACCAGGCACGGCCTGTCGGCAATGCCACCGGTTATCGTCTGGGTGCCATCGGCCTGTGGGTCGCGGCGTTCATCTGCGAAGTGCTGGCGGTGCTGATCCTGTTCGGCAAGATCAACCTTAAGTTCATGCCTACCCTGGGCCAGTTGATCCTGTTCATCATCCTGGATCTGGTATTCTTGATCATTGGTTCTCAGCTTTGGAAGAAGGCCAACCACATCAAGCCGATGTCCGAAAAGAATCCCACCCTGTTCTGGATGTGGAACAACATGGGCGTCATCGTTGCGGTCGTCTGCTTCTGCCCGTTGATCATTCTGCTGCTCACCAATAAGAACCTGGACAAGCGCACCAAGACCATCGCCACGGTAGTCGCCATCATCGCGCTGCTCATCGGCGGCGTCAGCGGTTACGACTTCAACCCGGTTTCCCAGGAACAGCAGCAGGCCGCCATCCAGGAACTGGAAGGAACCACCGTATACTGGGCGCCCTTTGGTAAAGTGTATCACACCCACGAGGACTGCGGTGCTCTGAACCAGACGGATACGCTGACCTACGGTGATGTGGAGCAGGCCATTGCGGAAGGCAGAACACGTATCTGTTCTTTCTGCGCGAAGCGCGACGAGATCACCGATCTGCCGACAGACGAATAATACTATCTACAGACATCGACAAATGCCGCAGAAGCCTATCCTTCTGCGGCATATTTGCCTTCACATGATCGTATAAATACTATTCCTGAGGCAAACATTAAATCGCCTTCGGCGATTTCGAAGCGAAAGTAATTGGCATATTTGCCCTAATGCGACTGTACAAAGAAGATGCCTGAGGCAAATATTAAATCGCCTTCGGCGATTTCGAAGCGAAAGTAATTGGCATATTTGCCCTAATGCGATTGTACAAAGAAAATGCCTGAGGCAAATATCAAATCGCCATTCACTCAAGGAGGACATCATGCAGTACGGATATTTCGACAATGACCGTCGTGAATATGTGATCACTGATCCGCGTACGCCTGCGGCCTGGGCCAATTATCTAGGCTCGCCGGCCTACGGTGCCATCATCTCCAACAATGCGGGCGGCTACAGCTTCGCCCGTTCCGGTGCGGACGGCCGCATCCTGAAGTATTTCTTCAATGACGCGGATGAACCCGGCAGATACCTGTATATCAAGGACAAGGAATCGGGGGATTTCTGGTCTGCTTCCTGGCTTCCGGTCAAAAAGCCGCTGGACCAGTATAAGATCCGCTGCCGCCATGGCCTGGCGTACACGGTGATGGAGGCGGACTATGCCGACATCCATTCGGAGGCCTTGTACTATGTGCCGCTGGACGCGGAGTATGAGGTCTGGGCGCTAAAGGTGCGCAACACTTCGGACCGCCCCCGCAGCCTGACATTGACCGGCTATGCGGAGTTCACCAATCACAACAATTATGAGCAGGACCAGATCAACACCCAGTATTCCCGCTTCGTCACCTGCACCAAGATGAGCGGACAGCTCATCCGCCAGCTGGTCCATGGCAACCTGGATATTGGAGAGGAAGTCAACAGTCACGAGGACTTCGTGGAGCGCTTCTTCGGCCTGGCCGGGGCACCGGTCTCAGGCTTCTGTGGTGATAAGGACGCCTTCATCGGCCGTTACCGCGGCTATGGGGATCCGCAAGGTGTGGCGGAAGGCCTGAATGGCGAGATGAACTACTGCGACGTGCCCTGCGGCGCTCTGGCGGCAGAAGTCAGCCTGCAGCCGGGCGAGGAGACTCTTGTGGCCTTCGTTCTGGGTATGCACAAGGAAGCGGTATCGCAGAAGATCCTGGCCCGTTATGCCCAGGATACGGCGGCCGTCATCCAGGAGGAATGGGACGCGTTGAAGGCGCACTGGGCTGACCGGCTCTCTGCCCTGCAGATCCATACCCACAGCCCGGAGCTGGACACCATGATCAATACCTGGAATGCGTACAACTGCTTCATGACCTTCATCTGGTCCCGCGCGGCCTCCTTCGTATACTGCGGCCTGCGCAATGGATACGGGTATCGGGATACCGTGCAGGACATCCAGGGTGTGATCCACCTGAAGCCGGAGATGGCGGCGGAGCAGATCCGCTTCATGCTGTCGGCGCAGGTGCACCATGGGGCAGGCCTGCCGCTGGTCAAGTTCACCCATAACGCCGGCCACGAGGACACGCCGGAGGATGAATCCTACGTGCGGGAGACCGGGCATCCGGCCTATCGTGCGGACGATGCGCTGTGGCTGTTCCCGACCGTGTATAAGTACATCGCGGAAAGTGGTAACGTGGCCTTCCTGGACGAGGTCATCCCCTTCGCAGATAAGGATGAGGGCACCGTTTATGAACACCTGAAGCGGGCCATCGATTTCACCATGCACCATCTGGGGCCGCATGGCATGCCGGCCGGTCTGCATGCGGACTGGAACGACTGCCTGCGTTTAGGTGCCCAGGGTGAGTCCACATTCGTGGCCTTCCAGTTCTACTATGCGCTTGGGCTGATGCAGGAATTTGCTGCCCGCCAGAAGGATGACGAGTACATCACCTTCCTCAAGGAAGAGCAGGAAAAGCTGGGCAAGATCCTGAACGATCTGTGCTGGAACGAGGACCGCTTCATCCGCGGTTTCAAGGAGGATGGTGCAGTCATCGGCAAGCGGGATGATCCGGAAGCCAACATGTGGCTGAACCCCCAAAGTTGGTCCGTGATCAGCGGCCTGGCCAGCAAGGAACAGGCGGAGACAGGTATGCAGACCGCACACGACCGTCTGAACACCGACTACGGCCTGGTCATTATGGATCCGCCGTATCAGAAGCACTCCTTCGAAGGCGCGCTGATGGTCATCTTCAATGCGGGCTGCAAGGAAAACGGC
>CADBPG010000063.1 GCA_902796435.1 uncultured Eubacteriales bacterium
CTTCATGGGGCGATTTGTGATGCAAATGACAATGGCTGCAGTCACGATCACGAGCAGGACTGCTCCGATGATGACCGAGGTTTTTGCGCTTTTTCGATTTTCCATTTTCTTATCCTTTTGACTGATTTTCAGTATTATTATTATATTATATACAATAAAAGGGGGGTTGTCCAGTTGGACATTCCCCCTAAATCAATCCTTGAAAGTGATCTTTACGATCTTCATCCTGACCAATCCGTCGCAGAAACGGATCATCAGCTTATGGATCATCCCGACTTTGCTGTAAATATCCCTGTACCCACGCCTGTTGCAGGCATCAAAGACCAGCACGCCTCCAGGAAAATGCTCTGCCATTGTATGGAAAAGCTTTTGCACTTCCGCCGTCCGAAAATAATAGAAGACACCTGCCGCAAAAAAGACGGCGCCATTTGAAGCATCGATCTGATCCATCCAGGCCGGATCATCCAGACCACAGCCCAGATTTACGACAGCCGCCTTTGGATGCTTTTTCAGATAGCTTTCTACCTCGCAGCGCAGGTCATACTGGCGCTGCGCAACCTCCAGTGCGCCGAAAAGGCCTGCCGTGGATTCCATTTTTTTCCGTTTTTCCGCAAAATCATAGTCCAGGTTGTCACAGATCCGCTTTGCTTCCGGATCGGAGAACAGTTCTGGAAAACGCTCAGAGCATACCAGGCGTCCGAAAAGCGGAATGACCAGTGTCTCCTGCACTGTATTCTTCTCAATGTGATATTTCATGGTATCAGTCCTCTCTTTTATATCCGCAGGCATCTGATCTGCTTACCATGCGGCCAGGGCCTTTTTCAGCCTGCGGTCGATATCGATCCGGGTTTCTTTGCACTCTTTTTTGAACTCTTTTCCTGCCTTGAACATCAGAGATACCAGGAGTGCAGAACCAACCGGCAGCATCATTTTCAGCATGGATTCAGGAAAGACGAAGTGGGTTCCATGCTCATACAGCCAGCTTTCATAGGCGCATTCATGGGGCAGTCTTGCAAGGCGGTCCTCCATCCTGCGGATGTATCTGCAGGTATCCCACAGCACATCATCCTCCGCGCCGATGAAGATGAGCTTCCCACGGATCCGTTCCACTTTGATCCGCTTCTCCTCCTGGATCGGGTGTCTGCGTTCGGATTCATCGAACAGTTTCCGGGAAGCAACCTTGTTGCCGCCTGCCTTGGACTCCTCCTGGATCTTTTTCCAGTATTCCGGATGCCGATAGGCATAGGGCAGATAGGGCAGTGGCTGCCCCTGCCATGATACGGAGGATTCGTTATCCCCCGGCCGCTCGGTCATCCCGTCCTTGCCGTCACGGTAGAAGCCTTCCATCACGAAATCCGGAGGCGAGATCGCGATTGTAAGTGAGATCTCCGGATAGAAGGAAGCCGCCAGAAGCGCCATCATACCGGTGGTAGATGCCCCTACGACACCCAGTTTTTCACAACCCTGCGCGCGCATAAAGGCGATCGCTTTACCGAACCGCTCCAGCGGATAGTTGTGATGCCCATAATCCTTTTTCTCGGGTGACATGGCCAGTACATGGACCCCCTGCCGGTTCAGCCATTTCGCCCCACACGAAGCCATTCGGTCCTCCGCACTGTCGCCCAGCATAAGGATCATGCCCTTATGGGTGGCAACATCTGCCGGATACCATGCTCCATTATATCCATCTGAATCAACTCTGAAGACCTGCTTTTTCATAACGATCCTCCATCAAAACATTATGTGTTGAGGTTAGATATTGCTAACTTATCCAGATTATAGTCTATGTACGTGGGAAAATCAAGAAAGACGCCGCATATTGTGATCATATTATATGTGATATCGCTTCAAGTCTATTGACCTCTACGCTTTAAAGTGCTATACTAACCAGTGTTTTAAATCTCTTCGTATACAACTGATTATATGAAGCAGCTGGTGTTCAGAAGATGGACGACGGCTGCTTTTATACTTATCTGGAGGACACTATGGACGCAATGGAACAGGCAAGGCGGCAGATCGAGCAGATCGACACGGAGATGGCCGCGCTTTTTGAGAAGCGGATGGATGCGGCCAGAGCGGTCGCGTTATATAAAAAAGAGCGCGGCCTGCCCATCTATGTGCCGGAGCGCGAAAAGCAGCTGATCGAAAGGAACTCCCAGCTGATCAAGGATGATTCCATACGTGCGCACTATGTGCAGTTTCTACAGCATACGATGAACGTGTCCAAGCGCTATCAGCGGGAATTCATCGAGGGCACCCGGATCGCCTACAGTGGTGTGGAGGGCGCCTTTGCCAATATAGCGGCCGGCCGCATCTTCCCGGAAGGGACACTGGTCGGGTTCCCGGGTTTTGCGGAGGCCTACCAGGCTGTCGTGACCGGTGACTGTGACCAGGCCGTGCTGCCGATCGAAAACAGTTACGCCGGTGAGGTAAGCCAGGTCATGGACCTGATGTTCCGCGGGAACCTTTATGTCAACGCGGTGTACACCCTGCGTGTCCAGCAGAACCTGCTCGCCCTGCCCGGCGCAAAGATCTCCGATATCACCAAGGTAGTCAGCCATCCCCAGGCCCTGATGCAGTGCCGCAACTATATCAAATCCCATGGTTTTACCGCGGAAGAAGCTTCCAATACAGCCGTCGCGGCCGCGGCGGTCGCCTCCGGGGCAGATATCCATACGGCGGCCATCGCCAGCCTGGAGACGGCAGAACTGTACGGTCTCACGGTCCTGGATCATGACATCAACGAAAGCGCTGAGAACGCGACCCGTTTCGCGGTCCTCTCCCGCATCCAGAATAAATCCTCCGAGGCTTCGGAGGGCCGTTTCATGCTCATGTTCACTGTACGCAATGAGGCCGGATCCCTGGCCAAGGCCATCGATATCATCGGTGCCTATGGTTTCAACATGAGTGCCCTGCGCTCGCGTCCCATGGGCGGTCTGGCATGGCAGTACTATTTCTTTGTGGAGGCCGTGGGCAGTATCGAATCTCCGGACGGGCAGGCCATGCTGCGCAAGCTTTCCGCAAACTGTGCTATGCTGAAGGTCGTCGGCAACTATCCGGAGCCCAACGAGCTTTGATTCTTCCGGAGGCATGTGATGAACCTGTATTTGGATCTTAAAGAAAACAGTTATGATATCGTCATCGAACCGGGCGTCCTGTCGAGAGCGGACCAGCATCTGCGTTTAGACCGGAAGGTCCTGATCGTGACGGATGATGGTGTTCCCTCAGCCTATGCCGAGGGTCTGGCAAAACTGTGCCGGGAGCCTTTCATCATGACGGTACCCCAGGGTGAGGATTCCAAAAGTATCCGGATCTGGGAAAGCCTGCTCAAGGCCATGCTGGAGCATGGTTTCAAGCGGACGGACGCCGTGGTGGCGGTCGGCGGCGGTGTAGTCGGCGATCTGGCCGGCTTTACGGCCGCTTCCTTCATGCGGGGCGTGGATTTCTACAATATCCCGACCACCGTGCTCTCCCAGGTGGACTCTTCGATCGGTGGCAAGACCGCGGTCAACTTCTGTGGCATCAAGAATATCGTAGGCGCCTTCTACCAGCCGAAAAAGGTGCTGATCGATACCGACCTGCTGCAGGCGCTGCCCCGCCGCCAGATCACGAACGGTCTGGCCGAGGCCTTGAAGATGGCGGCCTGCTTCGATGCAGACCTGTTCGGCCTTTTTGAGCAGGAGGATCCTTTTTGCCATCTTCCCCAGATCATCGAGGCTTCCCTGCGGATCAAGAAGGCTGTGGTGGAAAAAGATGAGAAGGAAGGCGGGATCCGCAAGGCCCTGAACTTCGGCCATACTATCGGGCATGGGGTCGAAAGCTTTGAGCAGCTGCATGGGCTGTACCACGGGGAATGCGTGGCACTGGGCATGATCCCCATGTGCTCTGAAGAAGTCCGTGAGCGGCTGGTACCGATCCTTGAAAAGATGGGACTAGCCACAACCATCGATCTGGACCGAGAAAAGGTCCTTTCCGCCATGCTGCATGATAAAAAGGCCACAGAAGGCGGTGTGACCTGCGTACTTTGCGAAAAGATCGGAAGTTTCGAACTGAAAAAAATGGATGCCGACGCGCTTTTTGAGCGGCTTTCTAAGATTGAAAAACATCTGTAAGGAGGACCTGCTTTGAAAAATACATTTGGCAACGCGATCAGTCTGACCCTGTTTGGAGAGAGCCATGGACCCCAGATCGGTGTAGTCCTGGATGGTCTGGCCCCAGGCATGACGGTCTCCGAGGACCGGATCCGCGCCATGCTGGCGCTGCGCCGCCCTGCCGGTCAGATCTCGACCGCCCGGGTGGAAGCGGATGAGTTTCAGATCGTAAGCGGTGTTTTCGAGGGAAAAACGACGGGAACACCCCTGACCATTTTGATTCCCAACACGAACACCAAAAGCAAGGATTATAGCGAGACCCGCTTCCTGGCCCGGCCGGGACATGCGGATTATACTGCGTACCAAAAGTATCATGGTTTTGAGGACTACCGGGGCGGCGGACATTTCAGCGGCCGTCTGACAGCTGCCCTTGTGGCCGCGGGCGGGATCCTTATGCCGGCACTGGAGCGCAAGGGTATCTGCATCGGCACCCACATCCAGACACTGGGTGGCGGTGCCCTGATCAAGGACGCTGCTTTTGCAGAAGACGAAGCCACCTTGTGTGGGCAGATCGAAGGCTTAAAGAACAAGCCCTTCCCTGTGCTGGACCCGGCTGTGGAAGATGCCATGAAGGCTCGCATCCTGGAAGCCGCCTCCGATGGTGACAGCGTGGGCGGGATCCTGGAGACGGCCGTCTGCGGCATGCCGGCCGGTGTGGGCGAGCCCTGGTTCGACACCATCGAAGGTGCACTGGCACATGCCCTCTTCTCTATTCCAGCCGTTAAGGGCGTGGAATTCGGCGAGGCTTTCCAGATGATCGAGGCCCGTGGCAGTGCTTATAACGACGCGTTTATCGGGACGGATGAAAAGATCCGCACCCAGACCAATCATAACGGCGGAGTGAACGGAGGCATCACCAACGGTATGCCCCTCCAGTTCCGGACCGTCATCAAACCGACACCGTCCATCTTCAAAGAACAGCAGACGGTGGATATCCGGACAGGAGAAAACAAGACCCTTTTCTTGAAGGGGCGCCATGATCCGGCGATCATCCACCGGGCCCGGATCGTGGTGGACAGCATGACCGCCTTCGTTCTGGCAGATTTCTTAAGTATGCGCTACGGGACGGATCATCTGGCGGATTAAGGAGTCAATCGCATGGAGTATGGATGCATCGGCGCGCATTTGCCGCATAGTTTCAGTAAAGAGATCCACGAGCTGATCGAGACCTACGATTACCAGCTGAAGGAGATCGCCGTGGAGGATCTGGATGCCTTCATGAAGGCGGCGGATTTCAAAGCCATCAATGTGACGATCCCCTATAAGCAGAGCGTCATCCCCTACCTTTCGGAGATCTCTGCGCAGGCAGAAAGGATCGGTGCGGTCAACACCATCGTAAACCGTGGCGGGAAGCTTTTCGGTTACAACACGGATTTCTTCGGCATGGACGCGCTTTTCAAGAAACTGGGCCTGAACCCTGCAGGGAAAAAAGTGCTGATTCTGGGCACCGGCGGCACCTCGAAAACAGCCAAAGCCCTGATGGAGGCCCATGGTGCCAAGGCTATCTACCGCGTCAGCCGCACCAAAAAAGATGACGTGCTCACATATGATGAGGTCTATGCACAGCATACGGACGCTGAGATCATCATCAATACGACACCGGTCGGCATGTATCCGGAGACCAGCAGCAAGCCCTTGGATCTGGCCCGCTTCCCCAGGCTTTCCGGCGTGGTGGACGCGGTCTATAATCCCCTGCGCACCCTCTTGATCCAGCAGGCGGAGGACCTGGGTGTACCAGCGGAAGGCGGCCTGTACATGCTGGTGGCGCAGGCGGTATACGCGGCGGAGTTTTTCACCGGGAAACAATACGGTACAGAGATCATCGACCGCATCTTCCGGAAGATCCGCTCTGACAAGGAGAACATCGTCATCACCGGCATGTCCGGCGCCGGCAAATCCGCCGTCGGCACGACCCTGCACCGGATCACCGGTCGGAAATTCTATGATACAGACGTTCTGATCACAGAAAAAGCGGGCATCGCCATTCCAGAGATCTTCCGCCTCTACGGAGAGGATCATTTCCGAGATCTTGAATCGGAAGTGATCCGCGACATCGCGACCGTAAATGGCGCGCTCATTTCCACGGGCGGCGGGGCCGTGCTGCGGCAGGAGAACATCCAGGAGCTTAAGAAAAACGGCCGTATATTCTTCCTGCGGCGGGACATTGCTGACATCCTGCCCACAGAAGACCGGCCGCTGGCGGATACAGAAGAAAAGGTGGCCGCCCTGTACGCAAAACGCCTGCCGATCTATGAAGCAACGGCAGACGCGGACGTATATGTTTCGGGCACCCCTGAAGATACAGCCAAGATCCTGTTGAAAAACAGAATCGACAACTAGGAGGCATCAGAGTGAAACTATTGGTCATCAATGGCCCGAACCTGAATATGCTGGGCATCCGTGAACCCGGGATCTACGGCAAGGAAAGCTATGAAAGCATGCAGCAGCGGATCCGAGCCCACGCAGAAGAAATCGGTGTCCAGGTAGAATTATATCAGTCCAACCACGAGGGTGACCTGGTGGATGAGATCCAGCGGGCCTACGGCCGTATCGATGGCATCGTCATCAATCCCGGCGCCTACACCCACACCAGCATCGCATTGTTGGACGCCGTGCAGGCGGTCCACATCCCCACGGTGGAGGTGCACGTTTCCAAGGTCGAGGAAAGAGAAGATTTCCGCCAGGTCAGCTACATTCGCCTGGCCTGTGTCAAAACGATCACCGGCCACGGGATCGACGGCTATCTGGAAGGGATGGATTTCCTGAAGCAATATTGTGAAGGAGCGGCACAGTGATCGCCCGGATCCTCCCGGGAAAGGCCTCGGGAACCGTATCTGCCCCACCCAGCAAGAGCATGGCGCACCGGCTTCTGATCGTGGCAGCCCTGGCTGAAGGCGCAAGCACCATACAGAACGTGGCGCTTTCACAGGACATGCTCGCGACGGCGGACAGCCTGGCTATCCTTGGCCAAAAGGTACAGATCGACAATGGAACAGCGGTGCTTGCGCCCTTCCTCGCAGCCGAAGAAGTGTGCGTCCGAGAGTCCGGATCCACACTGCGCTTCCTGATCCCCCTGGCACTGACTCTGGGACACCCTGTCACCTTCACCGGTGCAAAACGGTTGTTTGAACGCCCCCTCTCCGTGTATGAAACCCTAGCGAAAGAAGAAGGCTTTCAGTTTGACCGGCAGGAAGACCAGCTAACCGTATGTGGCCGATTGCAGCCCAGGACCTATCGGATCCGGGGCGATGTTTCAAGCCAGTTCGTAAGCGGACTGCTCTTCGCCCTGCCCGGCCTCTCGGCATACAGCCGGATCGAGCTGATCCCGCCCGTGGAAAGCCGGCCCTACATCGACATGACCATGCAGGCCCTCTCCCTTTTCGGCGTCCGGACCTGCTGGGTGGATGATAGGACGATCCTGGTGCCTGGAAATCAGCATCCTAAAGGACGCTCTGTCACCGTGGAGGGGGACTACAGCAACGCGGCTTTCCTGGAAGTGCTGAACCTTTTCGGCGGAGATGTGCAAGTCACCGGCTTAAGCCCGGATTCCCTGCAGGGAGACCGGGTCTATCAAGAGTATTTTCCGCGGCTGAAGGAAGATGCCCCTGTGCTGGACATCCGGGATTGTCCGGACTTAGGACCGGTGCTGTTTGCGGCAGCTGCCGTCTGCGGCGGTGGATCTTTCACCGGAACAGAACGTTTAAGAATCAAAGAAAGTGACCGTCTGGCCTGCATGCAGAAAGAGCTTGCGAAATTTGGCATCCAGACAGAGATTGGAGACAATACGTTTACTGTCCTGCCCGGCACGCTGAAGGCGCCTGCAGAAAGGCTTTACGGACACAATGACCATAGGATCGTGATGGCCCTCTCCTCGCTTCTGACCCTGACGGGCGGCGAGATCGAAGGCGCGGAAGCGGTCCGGAAAAGTTGGCCGGACTATTTTACAGTCCTGCAGAATTTAGGAATCGAGGTAGTACTTCATGCAGTGGATCAGTAAAGGTAATATACTCATCGTCGGACTGGGCCTTATGGGCGGATCCTACGCCCGGGCACTTTCCCGGCTTGGCTATCACGTGGCAGCCATCGACACCCGGGAAGAATCCATCGACTTCGCCCTCCGCGAAGGGATCATCATGGATGGCGACACCTCCGTTCGCTCCCACCTGATCTCCGAAGCGGACGCGGTGATCTTCGGTCTGTACCCCAAGGTGCTGAAGGAATGGATCCGGGAGCACCAGGAACAATTCCGCCCGGGCACCATGATTACTGACGTGACCGGTGTCAAAAGCTCCGTCGTATATGACGTGCAGGAGATCCTGCGTCCGGACGTGGAATTCATCGCCGCCCATCCCATGGCAGGCCGGGAAGTCTACGGCGTGGAAAA
The DNA here is from genome assembly GCA_902796435.1 of uncultured Eubacteriales bacterium. Taxonomy (GTDB): domain Bacteria; phylum Bacillota; class Clostridia; order Lachnospirales; family Bianqueaceae; genus RUG159. Next base: position 8,536 of record CADBPG010000063.1, read on the forward strand.
CAGCGATGACCGCATGTTCCACGGGGCAAACTATATCGTCACCCCCACAGAAAAGAATACACCCGAGGCCATCGAATGGGCCAAGGATCTGGGCCGCATCCTGGGATTTCGGAAGATCTCGGTGCTGAGCCCGGAGGAGCATGACGAAATGATCGCCTTTGTGTCACAGCTGACGCACTGCATCGCCGTCACCCTGATGACCTGCAGCGACAACCACCACCTGGTGGACTACACGGGCGATTCCTTCCGCGATCTGACCCGCATCGCGCGCATCAATGACAGCATGTGGTCGGAACTGTTCCTGATGAATAAGGCACCGTTGCTGGACAAGATGGATCGTTTCCTGGCGGAGTTCCAGGAATTCCGCGACATGCTGGCAAACGAAGACCGGGAAGGCATGCGCGAGAAGATGCGCCTTTCTACCGAGCGAAGAGCCTGGTTTGACAAGAAATAGATAAGCAGTAAAAGAGGAGTACCCAAGCATTATGAACATGGATTTTTATCGCAAGCTTGCGATCCCGATGGAAGTCAAGGAAATGTTCCCCGTCACCGCCAAGGTGAGCGAGACCATGGAGAAAAAAGTCAGCGAGATCAAACAGATCCTGGACGGCCGTTCCGACCGTCTACTGCTGATCATCGGCCCCTGCTCCGCCGATCACGAAGACAGCGTCCTGGATTACATTTCCCGGCTTTGCCCCGTACAGGAAAAGGTCGAAGAGAAGATCATGATCGTACCGCGCATCTATACCAACAAGCCGCGTACGACCGGTGATGGCTATAAGGGCCTTTTGCACCAGCCTGACCCGAACAACAAGCCGGATCTGTTCAAGGGCATCATCGCGACCCGCAGCCTGCATATGCGGGCCGTGCAGGAGACCGGTTTCGGCTGCGCTGATGAAATGCTCTACCCGGATAATTACAAGTATCTGGACGACATCCTGGCCTATGTCGCGGTCGGCGCGCGTTCCGTGGAAAACCAGGAGCACCGTCTGACGGCCTCCGGTATCGAAGTGCCGGTCGGCATGAAGAACCCCACCAGTGGTGACTACTCCGTCATGATGAACGCCATCATCGCCGCCCATCACGAGCACACCTTCATCTATCGCGGATGGGAGGCCCATTCCTTCGGCAACCCCTATACCCACGCCATTCTGCGTGGATACACCAACAAGCATGGCCAGCATCAGCCCAACTATCATTATGAAGATCTGCGGCTGCTCTGCGATTTTTATGACAAGTATGATCTGCCCCATCCGGCGGCCATGATCGACACCAACCATTCCAACTCCGGAAAAGATCCTTTCATGCAGCCCCGCATCATCCGCGAAGTACTTTCCAGCCGCCGCTATGATGCGCGCATCAAAAAGCTGGTCAAGGGCTTCATGGTGGAGAGCTACATCGAATCCGGATCCCAGCCGACAGATGGCGGCTGCTATGGCAAGTCCATCACCGATCCTTGCCTGGGATGGAAGGAAACCGAGCGCATGATCTACGAGATCGCGGACATGCTGTAAATCACGACATAATCATAACCGCCGGCTAAGCCGGCGGTTTGTTCAGCCCCTATAAGGGGCTTTTACCAGCACGCGCCTGTTGGCGCGTCGAAGCGGC
>CADBPG010000064.1 GCA_902796435.1 uncultured Eubacteriales bacterium
AACACAATGGCAATCGCTGTTATGCAGCGATATGAGATGAAATACTTGCTGGATGCAAGGCAGACCAACTATCTCCGTCGCATGCTTGAAGGATATATGCAGGTCGACGATTATGGACTGACATCCATCGCGTCACTTTATTATGACACAGCGGACGCCCGACTGATCCGGGCCAGCCTGGAAGGGCAGAAATTCAAGGAAAAGCTTAGGCTGCGTTCCTACGGACTCGCAACTGGCCAGTCTCCGGTATATCTGGAGCTGAAGCGGAAATACGACGGCATTGTTTATAAGCGCCGGGTCCAGTCCACGATCATGGATGTAGATGCATTCTTCTGCGGATCTGATTCTCTGGGCGAAGGAAGGATCCAACAGGAGCTGACCTACTTCCGGGACTTCTACAAGAACCTGATCCCCAACTGCCTGATCATCTATGACCGGGTCGCCTACTTCGAACCGGGTGGAGATCTTCGACTGACCATCGACTATAAACCAAGGTACCGGATGGAGGACTTATCCCTGACCAAATCGATGGAAGGGGAGCTGCTCCTGGACAAGGGCTGGAGCATCCTGGAGGTCAAGGTACAGGGGGCCATGCCCCTCTGGCTCTCAGAGATCCTAAACAAGGGCAAGATCTATAAAAACAATTTTTCAAAATACGGTGAAGCATATCGGCGAGAACAGCAGAAGCAGAATGAAAAGACGATCATCTTTATCGCACCGAAACTGCTTCAAGTCGCGTGAAAGGAGCGTACTACAATGTTTGATTCTATATATTCAGCAGTCGTTACACCGGCCCAGTTTTTCTTGATGGCGGCCGCAGCACTGGTTTCCGGATTCTTCTTTTCCTGGATCATGAGTTTCCACATCCGCTCTAAAAAACGATTCTTCATCGTCAGCGCCATGATCCCCTTTGTGGTAGGCGCGGTGATCACCTTTGTCAACGGCAATATCGGAGCCGGCGTCGCCATCGGCGGAGCCTTCGGACTGATCCGGTTCCGCTCAGCGCAAGGATCCGCGGATGAGATCGCGGCCATCCTGGTGGCCATGGGTGCCGGCATTGCCTTCGGTATGGGATTTATCGCCTACGGTGTGGTGATCCTGCTTGCCATGGCAGTACTGTTCGTGCTGCTCAGCAATGTCAACATCTTTGAGCATAAGGGCCTGGCCGAGGACCAGCTCCTGAAGATCACCATTCCGGAAACCCTGGAGTACAACGGAGCCTTCGATGATGCCTTCGCCCGCTATCTGAAGAAGGCAGAGAACATCGGGGTAAAGACCACCGGCATGGGCAGCATGTTCCGTCTTTCCTATAAGATCCAGATGAAGGACGCGCAGGAAGAAAAGGCCTTCATCGATGAACTGCGTACCCGCAACGGCAATCTCGAGATCTCGATCCTGCCGTATGCAGAAGAAACCAACCAGCTTTGATACCAACGAAAGTGAGGATGACATAATGAAAAAGAAACAGTTTGCGGTAACAGCTGCCGGAATGATCCTGACGATGGCATGCCTGCTGACCGGATGCGGCAGTAACAGGATCGCGGAGACTTTCAGTTCCCAGATCACAGAAACCGTGGAAGCAAGTACATCTGAGGTGACCGCTGCAGATACCGAAGTGGCAGAGCAGACAGAAGAGGAAGCCACGGTAGAAGAAACCAAAGAAGAAGAAACCACAGTAGAGGAAACTGCGACAGAGGAAATTGCAGAAGGCAGCGACCTGTTCACAGAACGAGACCTTACCCAGACAGCGGACTTAAGCGAGGCAAACTATATCACGGTAACTGATGGTGAGAATGTAAGCATCACGGAGGCCGGCGTGTATGTACTGTCTGGCAGCGCCGAAAACGTGACGGTCGTAGTCGAGGCCGGAGATGAGGACAAGGTGCAGCTGGTTCTGGATGGCGTCAGCATCACGAATGCTAATCAGCCCTGTATCCTGGTGGAGAACGCAGACAAGGTGTTCCTTACCTCGGCAGAGGGGAGTGAAAACAGTTTCACAGTCAGCGGTGCGTTTACCGGTGATGAGGATGCCGCGGTCTTTTCCAAGGACGATCTGGTCCTGAATGGCCTGGGCACGGTGACTGTCAGTTCCACCAATGATGGCATCCGCAGCAATGATGATGTGAAACTCACCGGTGGCACCTGGAATGTGACAGTATCGGGCAGCGCGATCAAGGCACACGATACCCTGAACGTCTGTGACGGTGTATATAATCTCTATGCAACGGATGATGGACTCCATGCAGAGGATAATGAAGATGACACCATCGGTTCTATCGTGATCGAGGGCGGCACCTTCAACATCCAGGCGGGGGACGACGGGATCCATGCGACAACCACTGTTACGGTCAATGAAGGAAATCTGAACATCGCCGCTGCGGAAGGAATCGAAGCGACCCAGGTGTACATCAATGAGGGTACGATCAATATCCAGGCAGCGGACGATGGCATCAACGCAGGTCAGAAATCCGATGCGATGAGCATCAAACTGGAGATCAACGGCGGAGCGCTGACCATTGCCATGGCTTCCGGTGATACCGACGCCATCGATTCTAACGGGGATCTTGCCGTCAACGGTGGCACGATCGATATTACAGCCCAGTCACCTTTCGATTATGACGGGAACTGCAGCTACACCGGCGGTACGATCATCGTCAACGGGACCCAGGTGGATTCCATTCAGAGCCAGATGATGGGCGGAATGGGCGGCGGTCCCATGGGCGGCTTCGGCGGAAGACGGTAAGCAAACAATATAAAACACCTCTGACAGAGAAAGCCAGAGGTGTTTTATCGTATACTTCTGATGATACCGGTTTACAGTTCGATGACTTCAGGCGCGTGGGTGAAGCTGGAGATGGTGGCGGTTGCGTTTTTGAAATAATAAACAGCGGTGTTTCCGTCTCCGACCTTGTACATGCCGGCCAGGCTCGGATAGGCTTCCAGCATGCTGGTCTGCGCGGCGATCCGTTCTTCTTCGGTATCG
>CADBPG010000065.1 GCA_902796435.1 uncultured Eubacteriales bacterium
CGCATGTTCGGAGTTTCTGACAATACAAACTTATTCTTCTCCATTGCCGCGAACCAGATGAACAACGGCTTAAATGATCAGCTGTCCGGTTTCCTCAGAAATCATCCGGAGACCTCTCTGATCATCATCGATACGCTTCAAAAGGTAAGAGAGGCGAATGGTGATCAGTACAGTTACTCCAATGACTATCAAGCTGCAGGAACACTAAAAGCTTTTGCGGATGCACATGGCATCTGCCTGATCGCCGTGCATCACACCCGGAAACAAAAGTCTGATGATGCATTCGATATGGTCTCCGGCACCAATGGTCTGAATGGTGCTGTGGATGGCACCTTTGTACTGCAGAAGGAAAAACGTACATCCAGAAACGCTACCCTGGAAGTAGCTGGCAGGGATCAGCCCAACCAGAAGATATATCTGATACAGGACGAAGAAAGCCTGCGCTGGGAACTGGATCATGTTGAAACCGAATTATGGAAGGAACCTCCGGAACCGGTCCTGGAACAGATTGCTAAGCGCATCACGGAAGAATCTCCCGAATGGATCGGAACTCCCACGGAACTCTGCGAATTTATATCGGTGGACATGAAGGCGAATGCTTTAACGCAGAAGCTGAATGTCCACGCCGGACGCCTGCTGGATGAATACGGCATCCGGTACTGGAACAGGCGGACGCACGCCGGGCGGCAGATCGGTCTCCGATTGGAGCGGCGTGACGATGCGTGACGATCGTGACGATGTTTTTGGGGGCTCTAAAAGACCGTCACCATCGACACGGATCGACACGGAAAGTTTGGCGGAGAGTGCAGAGAGAGCCTTTACAAAGGCGGCTCTTTGCTCTCCGAAGGACGCAAAACCTGCTTGCAGGTCGCGCTTTTGATGGCTATGCTGTCAAAAGTGCTTTTGCGTTACTTTCGCAGAAAGTAACAAAGGCTGCCGCTCACGCGGCTATGGAAAGGAATGATCATGATTGAAAAGAACCATCAGCGCTATGGTGGGAAAAGGCTCTCTGAACCATAACAGCCGGAAATTCAAGGCTGAAAACGTTAATGGAGAGCGAACCCATCTGAACATAGAATACTGTAATGAAGATAATAGACAAGTATACCATATATTATTTGATGAACCGCTGGCAAGGTATAATGCCAAGCAGACCCGGGCAGATCGCAGAATCCCGGACTACTATGAAAAAATACGGACAGGGAAACAGGAGAAGTTATTTCATGAACTGATCATGCAGATCGGAAACCGTGACGATACTGCTTCGGATTCCGATATCGGGAAAAGAGCCCGGGATGCACTGGATGAATACTTCAGGGGATTCCGGGAACGCAATCATCATATGTATGTCTTCTCCGCTCATATGCATCTGGATGAAGCAACACCGCATCTGCACATTGACTTTGTTCCATTTATCACTGGAAGCAAACGGGGACTGGATACCAGAGTCTCCCTTAAACAGGCTCTGGCAGCTCAGGGATTTCGCGGCGGTACCAGAGGAAATACCGAATGGAATCAATGGGTCGAGTCGGAGAAAAAACAATTAGCCCTGGTCATGGAAAGGTACGGCTTTGAATGGGAACAAAAAGGCACGCACGAAGAACACCTGGATATTTTGGATTTTAAAAAACAGAAGCGATCCGAGGAGCTCGAAAAGATCAAAGCAGACTTAGACGACAAGAAAGCTCAAGTTCAGACAGCAGAAAAACAGATCGATATTTTGGAGACCGGTTCACTAAAGATCGATGAGATTCAGAAGGAACTGGCCTTTGATCCGAAATACCAGTTGCCGGAACCTTCTGGCCTCGCCAGTGCAAAAAGTTATCGTCTTAAGATTGCTCTGCCGGTAATCGATAAGCTAAAAACACTCATACAGAATCTGTTGGCACGGTACTTTCAGTTGCAAAGTCGCTATCTTGATCTGAGTCGTTCTAACAGTCGGCTGAGCAGGGATAATGAGTATCTAACAGCAGAAAACGATCAGCTGAGAGCAGAGAATCAAAAACTGAAAGA
>CADBPG010000066.1 GCA_902796435.1 uncultured Eubacteriales bacterium
ATACCATTCCTTCCTGGACGATTATGACAGCAAGGGTGCTGTCAAGGAATAAAAAAGAGCCGATGGCTTCCAAAATCATGGAGCCATCGGCTTTTCTTATTTGCGGATTTATATGACGAAGTCATCCTTTACGGCAGGATCCAGCGCCCAGATGTGCAGGGCGGCGTCGCCTTCCAAACGCAGGAAGTGTTCCTCAGCCACAGGAAAAGCACGTGTCGTAAAGACTGCCTCGCCATCGTTGACGAAGATCTCGACGGAACTGTGGTCGATGAAAATGCGCATATGATGCAGGCCTTTCGGCAGAAGACGGGTCCGCACTTCGCCCTGGTCGATATGGAAGCGGCGCTGCATGCCGGACCGATCTACGGACAAGGTCCGTGCCTGGTCATCATAGATGATGCGGATGCCGCCGGTGCCATCTTCTTTAGCAAGGACAGCCAGTGACATATCTCCACCGCGGGCGATGAATTCGACTTCACAGGCTCTGGGAAGAGCGATCGTATGCGGTGTACCGATCAATTCCAATTCGTGGCTGCGTAAGGCTTTCAGCCCAGTCAGAGGCTGTTGGATCAGGCGGCGGCCACGGACAGTCAGTAGACGGGGCAGCGTCAGGCATCCCTGCCAGTCCTCTTCATCCGTAGGATAAGAAGCGTCGGGCAGACCCATCCAGGCGACGATGGCTTCACTGTCGTTCTCCTCGGTATCCAATGCAACGCATTCCGCGGCATAAGAGTCAAAACCGAAATCCAGTACATGAAACTGGCCATGCGGCGTGAAAACCAGGTTTTCCCAGTCCATAGCACCAAGAATGTAACCGTTATGATGCACGGTATCGCCACGGCCTTCCAGCTTCAGGTGCTGTGGACAGAACAAGAGGACATCCTGACCGCTGATACGCTCGATGGACGGGCACTCCCACATATCGCCGAAATCCTCATAACCAGGCACGGTCAATTCACCAGCGAAGGTCCAGTCGCGATCCGGAGCAGGCGCTTTCCAGACCAGGACACGGCCCTGATGGGCTTCATTCTGCGCACCGAGAACAATGTAAAACTGTCCATTACGGGAAATGATCTTAGGATCCCGCTGATGTTCAGTATAGCCGGGTGCCGGTCCAAACAATGGTTTTTCAAGTTTCACAGGATTGCTCTGATCCTTCAGATCGACCATACACGTATAGGGGATGCGCGTCCAATCCGGATCCCGGTGATTACCTGTATAATACAGGTACAAGTCATCCAGCATCGGCAGGGCGGAACCGGAATAAGCACCTTTGTTGTCATATTCAGTGTCAGGCTTGATGCAGACGCCCTGATTCTTCCAGGTGATAAGGTCCTCGGAAACGACGTGATACCAGTATTTCAGGCCATGTATGGCGCCCCAGGGACACCACTGGTAGAAAAGGTGCCAAAGACCATCGTGAAAGACAAAACCGTTGGGGTCGTTCAGAAGGCCGGTGACCGGCTGGATGTGATAAGTCTGCCGATAAGGCGACGTTACGATCGCTTCATGAAGCGGACGGATCTCTTCCGGATCCTGCAGGACCCGATAGCGTTCTTCTTTTGTCCAGGTTTTCATAGCAGCTCCTTTGGTATGATATTGCTTCCGTGGGTCTGATACTCCCGGGGCGACATCCCGATGATCTTCTTGAAGATCCTTGAGAAATAATAGGGATCCTGATAACCCAGCGCGTCAGCGACTTCATAGACACGGGCGTCGGACAGCCGCAGTTGTTTACAGGCTTCGGTCATACGCAGCCGAATGTAGAAGTCGATAGGGGCATGAGAGGTGTATTTTTGAAAGATCTGGCTGATGTAGCTCTTCGACAAGGAAAAGTGCTCCGCCAGATCGTCCAGTGTCAGATTGTCCTTCAAATGCGCGGACATGTACCGGACGATCTGTGTGACCTGCCGGTTGGGTTCCGCGGTGGAGTCATGCTTTTCGCGGAAATAGACTTCCCCCAGGATCAGGGAGAGGACCTGGGAAATGTAGATGAAGTTGCCCAGGGTGTAGTTGGAATCCAGGACGCGAAAGAGCAGTTGGAAAAGAAAGGCCAGCCGGTCCGTCGCCAGAGACGAGTTCATCGAGACTTTTCTGGGCGGGTCCAGGGGAAACAGGCCGACATCGCTCCCTTTGAAATGGACCCAGAGGATGCTCCAGGGATCTACGGGATCGGCAAAATAGCGATGCCCGGTAGCCGGCGGGATGCAGAAAGCATCTCCTTCTTTCAGTACAACGTCCGGCTGCCCGGATAGCTGGATCGTACCGCTCCCTTCCATGCAGTACAGGAATATGTATTCCTCGATGCCTTCCTTGCGTTCCCGAAAATGATGCAGCGCTTTGGGAAAAAGGCCCACGTCGGTCAGGTAGAGGCGGGCGACCTGTGGATGTGCGACGAAGGGCTGAAAGGCTTCGGTGGGCAGGACGATCATACGCTCGCCCTTGAAGCCATCTTGTTTTTGTTGGGTATTCATGGGATGCAGTATAGCATAAAAGTGTAAGATTGTCCATCATAACATGAAATAGGGTATTCTTTTCTCCTCTGGGAATGATACAATGATGGCAGATCCTTAAAGGAGGAACAAGAACAAATGTCTAACGTCAGAATCTGGGAAGAAATGATCACCATCCCTACATACAAAGTAGCGGAGCCGGAGAAGAATCCGCTGTTCATTGAAAAGCGTGCCTATCAGGGCAGTACCGGCAAGGTCTATCCGCTGCCTGTAACGGAGAAAATCTCGGATACGAAGGAAGATGTGGAATATAAGGCAGTCTTTTTGGAGAATGAGTATCTCCTGGTCATGGTACTGCCGGAACTGGGCGGCCGGATCCAGCGTGCCTACGACAAGACCAACGGGTACGATTTTGTCTATTATAATCATGTGATCAAGCCGGCGCTGGTCGGTCTGGTCGGTCCCTGGATCAGCGGCGGCATCGAGTTCAACTGGCCCCAGCACCATCGTCCGTCTACGTTCCAGCCTGTGGATTACACCATGGTCAATAATGCGGATGGGTCTGTCACTGTCCATCTGAGTGAGATCGACAAGATGTACGGGACCAAGGGTATGGCGTCCATATCCCTGTATCCGGGCAAGGCCTACATCGAGATCCAGGGCCGGCTGTATAACCCCACGGATCTGCCCCAGACCTTCCTGTGGTGGTCCAACCCCGCGGTGCCAGTCAATGACCATACCTACAGCGTATTCCCGCCGGATGTCAACGCGGTCTATGATCATGGCAAGCGTGCGGTTTCCACCTTCCCGATCGCGACGGGTGAATACTATAAATACGATTATTCCGCGGGTATCGATATTTCCCGCTACAAGAACATCAAGGTGCCGACCTCCTACATGGCCGCCGGTTCCAACTATGATTTCGTCGGCAACTACGATGAAGAAAAACAGGCGGGCCTGCTGCATGTCGCGGATCATCACGTTTCTCCCGGTAAGAAGCAGTGGACCTGGGGCGGTGGTGACTTTGGCCAGGCATGGGACCGCAACCTGACCGAGACCGATGGCCCCTACATCGAACTGATGACCGGCCAGTTCGCCGACAACCAGCCGGACTTTACCTGGCTGAAGCCGGGCGAGGAGAAGGTCTTCAAACAGTATTTCATGCCCTACAAGAGTGTCGGCCGGGTGGGCAACGCCACCAAGGACGCCTGTGTCTCCCTGGTGCCGGAAGAAGACGGTGCAGTGCTGACGGTCTATGCTTCCGGTGTCTATGATGGTGCCTCCATCTACGTACATGAGGGCGACAAGCTTCTGTTCCGCACCATGGCGAACTTAAGTCCCGTGCAGGCGTTTCAGACGAAGATCCCGGCACCTTCCGAATGGGAGCAGGTCAAGATCGATGTATCCTGCGACGGCCGCAGCCTGGTCTCCTACAAGTACTACAAACCGGAGCTCAAGGCCATTCCGGAACCGGCAGAGCCCATGAAGAAGCCGGTGGAGATGAAGACCAACGAGGAACTGTATCTGGCGGGTCAGCATTTGGAGCAGTATCGGCACGCAACCTACGAGCCTGCGGATTATTACCTGGAAGGTCTGCGCCGTGATCCGGAGGATATGCGCATCAACAATGCCTATGGCCTGCTGCTGTACCGCCGCGGCCATGTGGAAGAGAGCATCGCCTACTTCAAGCGGGCGATCGACAAGCAGACCTGGAAGAACCCGAACCCCTACCATGGCGAGTGCTATTTCAATTATGCGCTGGCACTTGCGGCTGTAGGACGCACGGAAGAGGCCTATGACGCTTTCTACAAGGCCACCTGGTCCGCAGAGACCCAGAATGCGGCCTTCTACTGGCTGGCCAACCTGGATGCCCGCAAGGGCAATCTGGAGAGCGCTCTGGAAATGGCGGAGCGTTCCCTGGTGCGCAACTGGCACGACATGCGGACCCGCACCCTCAAGGCAGCGCTTATGCGCAAACTGGGGCAGGACAATGGGGCGTGGATCGAGGACAGCCTGAAGATCGACCCCATGTACATGGGTCTGCTGTATGAAAAGGGCCTCCGGGAGGATGATCTGGAAGGCTGGGTCTATAAGATGCGCACGGATGCCCACAATTATCTGGAACTGGCCATCGATTATACGCAGGCAGGCATGTATGAGGATGCATTGACGATCCTGGCGCTGTGCCCGGCCTCAGGTCCGATGCCGGATTATTATCAGGGCTGGATCCTTGACAGCCTGGGATTTGAAGAGGACGCGAAGGATGCCTTCGTGACAGCCGAGGCCTGGAGCACGGATTATGTGTTCCCGAACCGGGTCGAGGAGATCCAGATCCTTGAAAGCGCCATCCGCGTGCTGGGTAAGGCCCCCAAGGCGCATTATTATCTGGGCAACCTCCTGTATGACAAGAAGCAGTATGAAGCTGCGGTCCAGCATTGGGAAAAGGCGGTCGAAGAGGATGACACCTTATCTGCCGCATACCGCAATCTGTCCATCGCCTACTACAATAAGCAGAACGATGCGGAAAAGGCCATGATGGTCATGGAGAAGGCCTGCGCGCTGGATCCGGAATATCCCCGTCTGTGGCTGGAATATGACCAGCTGGCCGCCAAGCTGAACCGGCCTGTCGTGGACCGTCTCGCGGTCATGGAATCCCATCCGGAGGTCACGGCGGTGCGTGACGACCTGTATCTGCGCTACATCAGCCTTCTGAACTGTGTAGGTAAGTACGAAGAGGCCTACCAGCGGATCATGGAACGCAACTTCCATCCCTGGGAAGGCGGCGAGGGTAAAGTCAGTGCCCAGTATAAGTTCGCGTTGATCCACATGGCCAAGGCCAAAATGGAGCAGGCTGCCTACATGGAAGAGGAGCAGGCAGACGCTCTGCTGGAGAAGGCCTGTGATCTGCTGACCCGCACCTTCGTATACCCGGTGAACCTGGGCGAAGGCAAGCTTTTCAACGTGCCGGATAACGAAGCTTATTACTATCTGGGTATGGCGAAGCGCCAGATGGGACAGGAAGAGGAGGCCATCGAAGCCTTCAAGATGGCAGCACAGGGGTCTCAGGAGCCGGAACGCGTCCTGTACTACAACGATCAGCCTTCGGATTACATCTATTATCAGGGCCTGGCCCTGCGGGAACTGGGCGAAGAAGTCAAAGCTCTGCGTTCCTTCCATCAGCTGGTCATCTTCGGTGAAAAGCACCTGTTCGACACCATGGAATATGATTTCTTCGCGGTTTCCCTGCCGGAGATCGAAGTCTACCAGGATGACATCGCCTTGCGCAACACCCAGTACTGCAATTACCTGCGGGCTCTGGGCGCTCTGGGGCTGGGCGAGGAAGAAAAGGCCCGCGCATTGTTCGCCGGGATCCTGGAAAAACAGTGTGATGATGCCGCAGCTCTGACGCTGATCTGATATCATTTGAAATGCAGCAAAAAGCTCTCTCTCAAGTAGGGAGCTTTTTTGATGGTTGACAATAGAACAAATGTTCGTTATAATGGCGATAAAGGAGGCGAACGTACGTTTGAAAGAAAGAGTCATTTTTCATATCGATGTCAATTCAGCCTTCCTTTCCTGGGAGGCCGTCTACCGCATCCGGCATCTGGGTGCCAAGGAGGATCTCCGGCAGATGGTCAGCGCCGTCGGTGGGGATCCGGTCACCCGGCATGGCATCATTTTAGCAAAGTCCATCCCGGCCAAAAAGTACCGTATCCACGCGGGCCAGTCCATCAAAGAAGCTTTGGAGCAGTGTCCGGAGCTCATCCTGGTGCCGCCCAATTACGCGTTGTACAAGCGCTGTTCCAGGGCGTTCATGGATATCCTGCGGGAATACAGTCCGGTGGTCGAGCCCTACAGTATCGATGAGGCTTTTGTCGATATGTCCGGAACCCGCTATCTGTGGGGGGATCCGGTCGCGGCCGCACATACCATCCGCACGCGCATTTCCAAAGAACTGGGCTTTACTGTCAATATCGGCATATCCTCCAATAAATTGCTGGCCAAGATCGCTTCCGACTTTACCAAGCCGGACCGGGTGCACACTCTGTTTCCGGAGGAGATCCCGGACAAGCTCTGGCCTCTGGATGTGGGCGATATGCTGTTCTGCGGCCAGTCCACCGTCAAACGGCTGCACCGTATAGGAATCTATACCATTGGACAGCTGGCCGCGGCTGATCCACAAATGCTCAAGGTCCATCTGGGCAAACAGGGCATCATGCTTTGGGGCTCCGCCCATGGGACGGATCTTTCCACGGTCATGCCGGATCCGGAGCCCAATAAGGGCTATGGCAACAGTACGACTGTGTCCATGGACATCACCGATGCGGAAGAGGCACGCCTGGTCCTTCTGACTTTGGCAGAAAAGGTGGGGCAGCGTCTGCGCGCGGATGATGCCAAGGCGCAGGTCGTGGACATCTCCATCCGGGATACGGACCTGGTCTTTACCAACCATCAAATGCGGCTGCCGCATCCGACGAACATCACGCTGGAACTGTACAAATATGCCTGTACCTTGTTCAGAGAGATGTGGGATGGGCGTCCGATCCGGCATCTGGGCATTCACACCAGTCAGGTCATCTATGGCGCCTGTGACAGGCAGATCGGCCTGGGGGATGATCTTTTCCGCGAGGAGCGCCAGGAGCAGATGGACCGGACGGTGGACAGGATCCGGCATAAATACGGGCAGAACGCGGTCCAGCGGGCTGCCATCACGGAAGGATGAAACTATGTTTGGAATGGATCTGTACGAGCTGGGTCCGGATCATGGAGAGCTGCACAGCTGGAACCAGCAGGAGGTGGCCGTGGACTGCTGGTTCACCTCTGCCGGTCGGATGATGCCCCGGCGTATGAAATGCCGGGAGGGGGATCAGATCCTGACGATCGATCCCATCACCGTGCTCAAGGAAGAGGAGAACCGCTACGCAGGTGTTCTGGTCCATGTGTTCTATTGCAAAGCACAGCTGGTATCCGGAACGAACCAGGAATTCTCCCTGCTTTTTTACGTGGAACAATGCCTTTGGAAAGCCTGCCTTAAGTCTTGATTCTATGTTGAATTCCCGGGCGCCATTTGATACAATACTTGGCAAAGGGTATAGGTGCGTCTTTATAAGGGGAGGATATGTCATGGGACAGTGCTATTTGTTCGTTCATTTTAAAGAAAAATCTACGCCGGACGGGGAACAGGTCTATTTCAGTATCAGTCGTGACGGCCTGCACTGGGAAGCAGTCCATGAGGGCGCTCCGGTGCTCTGGACCTATTATGGGACACGCGGCGCGCGGGATATGACCATCGTCCGGCATCCGAAGACCGGTCGCATTTATATCGCCGCCACAGACCTGAGCATTTCTTACGGTGTGCGCCGGTACCGGTCTGATTTCTGGAAGCACGCAGGCACCGAGGGCAGTTCCTCCCTCAGTATCTGGGAATCCGATGATCTGGTCCATTGGACGGAGCAGCGCCTGGAGGAGATCACGCCCTACCAGGCTGCTTTCGGCTGCGTCTGGGCGCCGGACGCCATCTGGGATCCGGAAAAAGAAATGTTCCTGCTGCACTGGTCTTCTTCCATCTCTGATGATGGTTTCGAGCGTAAGCGGATCTTTGCCAGCTATACTGCAGACTTCCATACCTTCTCCGAACCCTTTGTTTTGTTCGAGGAGGAGACCGATGTGATCGATTCCGCCATGTATTTTTACGAGGATCAGTATTATCTGTTCTATAAGGGCGGCATTCCGACCCGGGTCCGTCTGGCAGTCAGTGACAGCAGTACCGGCCCCTTCCAGCCCATGGAAGCTTTCGATCAGTCCATGGAACAGGTGGAGCTTGGCAAATATGAGGCACCGACAGCCGTGCAGCTGGAGGATGGCCGCTGGGCCTTGTTCATCGATTATTACGGCGCGCACGGGGCAGACCAGGGCTATGTGCCTTTCTTAAGTTCTGATCTTTCCGAAGGCACCTTTACCCAGGCGGATCAGGAGTTTTCCTTCCCCTATCATTTCAAGCATGGAACGATTTTGAAGATCACGGAAGAAGAGTATGAGCGGATCCGCACCTTCGACTGGACAGATCCGGGCTTCGTGGGGTTCTTCTGATGGAAATCTGTCCATACGCTAAAAAGTGCGGCGGCTGCTCGTATCAGGGCGTTCCCTATGATCAGCAGCTGTCCCGCAAACAGAAATATACCGAGGATCTGCTTTCCGAGTTCTGTCCGGTACATTCCATCGTCGGTATGGAGCATCCGTACCATTACAGGAACAAGGTCCATGCCGTCTTTTCCAGACGTAAAGATGGTTCCATCGTATCAGGCATCTATGAGGAAAACTCCCATCGGGTCGTTCCTGTGGAAGCCTGCCAGATCGAAAATGAAGAGGCGGATGCCATCATCCAGACCATCCGAGGCCTGCTGCGCTCTTTCAAGATCACGGTCTACAATGAAAAGAGTGGTGTAGGCCTGCTTCGGCATGTCCTGGTACGTACAGCATCGAACACGGACCAGATCCTGGTGGCCCTCGTGGTGACATCCCCGATCTTTCCTTCCAAGAAAAACTTCGTGCAGGCACTGCGTAAGGCCCATCCGCGGATCAAGACCGTGGTCCTGAATATCAACACCCAACGCACCAGCATGGTCTTGGGCAAGCGCGATATCATCCTGTATGGTCCGGGCTATATCGAGGACCGGATTTGTGGATGTACGTTCCGCATTTCCGCCCAGTCTTTCTATCAGATCAATCCGCCCCAGGCCGAAAAACTCTACCAGAAGGCCATAGAACTGGCCGGGCTTACCGGTAAAGAACGTTTGATCGATGCCTATTGCGGTACCGGTACCATCGGACTATCCGCCGCCGCGTCAGCCGGCGAGGTCATCGGCATCGAACTGAACCAGGAAGCCGTGCGGGACGCGATCCAGAATGCCCGCGGCAACCAGATCCGCAATGCCCGTTTTTACTGTGCCGATGCGGGTGATTTTATGGAGCAGATGGCGGCAGATGGTGAGCGGGCAGACGTGGTGATTATGGATCCTCCGCGCTCCGGCAGTACCGAACGTTTCCTTAGGGCAGCGGCCCACATGGGTCCGGACCGGATCGTTTATATTTCCTGCAACCCGGAAACACAGAGACGGGATCTGCAGATTATAAGGGAACTTGGATATGTGGCACAGGAAGCCTGGCCTTATGACTTTTTCCCATGGACCGGGCATGTGGAGTGCGTAGTATTGATGTCACGTGCTGGCAGGTAAGACGCGCTGAAAGGATTGAAAACAAGCGGTTTGTGGAATTAGCGC
>CADBPG010000067.1 GCA_902796435.1 uncultured Eubacteriales bacterium
GACCCACTTGGACTGCTCGATCTCGGTGGGCAGCTTCAAGCGCACATCGGTGATCAGATCGAACATTTCTTCGCGGTCGATCATGGTCTTATCGCTGAAAGGTACCGATTTTCCATGCTCCAGCATATCCTCGATATTCGCAAGGATTTCTTCAATTTCCATCTGACGATCCATGTTGATTCCTCCTGATTTGATTTATGATTTCAATTACTTTTTGGGGGACAAAATGCTCCACGCTTCCGCCGTGGTGCAGAATATCCTTTACTACTGTAGAACTGATGAAAGAATACTGCGCGTTGGTCGTAAGGAAGACTGTTTCCATGGCGGGATACAGGTTCCTGTTGGCCTGTGCGAGCTGCAGTTCATATTCGAAGTCAGTAACGGCACGCAGACCGCGCACGACGATGGTCGCGTTATGCTCCTTCAGGAATTCGACCAGCAGTCCGCTGAAGGGACACACCTCCACGTTTGGCAGATGCTTTGTGCCTTCCCGCAGCATACGGACCCGCTCCTCGACCGTGAACATGGGCTTTTTGCTGCTGTTTTCCAGTACTCCGATGATCAGCTTGTCGACCAGAGAAGCACCTCTTTCAGCAATGTCCAGATGTCCGAGCGTCATGGGGTCAAAACTGCCCGGATAAACTCCTACGCGCATGCATTACCTGCTTTCTACTCTGCCGGCTCCTCATGCCTGAGGAAGGTGAGCCGGGAGATTTTATGGTCCCGCTCTTTGACGATCTCAAACCCCGGCGGAGCCTCGATCCGCGTTTTCGCGGAAGACTCTACCACGATCAGCCCGTCCTCTGCCAGGATGTCGTTCTCTGCCAGGCAGAGAAGTGTCTGCATTTCCAGGCCCTTGTCATAAGGCGGATCCATAAAAATGATATCGAACTGCCTGTCTTCCGCCCTGAGCGCACGGATGGCCGTGGATACTTCCTTGAGCAGCAGTTCCGCCGCACCCTTGAACCCTGTCAGCTGCAGGTTTTCCCGGATACAGCCGGCCGCGTCTCTGCTTTTTTCCACAAACACACAGTGCACCGCGCCGCGTGAAAGCGCTTCGATTCCGATGCCTCCGCTGCCTGCGAACAGATCCAGGAACCGGGCCTCCGGTACTTCGAACTGCAGCATGGCAAACAAGGCTTCCTTGAGGCGGTCTGTGGTAGGTCGGGTATCTTTTCCATCTCGCGACTTGAGCTTACGCCCTTTTGCCGTTCCGGCGACTACGCGCATTCTCCTCGCCTCCTATATAATAACACAACCTTAATTGTACCGTAAATCAGAAAAAAGTCAAGATGTAAGTGTAAACGATCTATGAATTTACAGTGATCCCAGTACTTGACCGCGGGCCAGGAACCGGTCGATCTTCTCCCGCAGGAAATAGCAATCGTCCCCGGAAAGCTCCGGATCCTTCTCGAAGAGGAGCGTGCAGGCATTCTGCGCAGTGCGTAAGATCTCCATATCCTCGTAGAGGTTCGCGATCTTGAAATCCGGCAGGCCATGCTGGCGCTGTCCGAACAGGTCTCCGGCACCGCGCAGCCGCAGGTCCTCCTCCGAGATATAGAAGCCATCGTTGGAGTCTGTCAGGACTTTCAAGCGCTTGCGGGTATCCGGCTTGTCGGAATCGGTCTTCAGGACACAGTAGGATTCCGCCTGCCCGCGGCCGACCCGGCCCCGCAGCTGGTGCAGCTGCGCCAGACCGAAGCGCTCCGCGTTTTCGATGATCATCAAGGTGGCGTTCGGCACATTGACACCGACCTCCACCACCGTGGTCGCCACCAGGACCTGCACTTCTCCGGACGCGAACCGTTCCATGACCTGGTCCTTATCTTTAGCCTTCATCTGGCCGTGCAGCAGGCCCACGGAAAGATCCGGGAAGACCTCACTCTGCAGATAGGCCTGATACTCCACCGCAGAGGTCAGGTCCAGCGGATGCTCCGCCTCCTCGTTTTCCTCGACGGCTGGGCAGATGATATAGACCTGATGGCCCGCAGCCACTTCCCTGCGGATAAAGGCGTACAGGCGCTCATCATAGGAAGAATCGACCGTATAGGTCTTGACGGGTTTGCGTCCCGGCGGCATGGTGTGGATCACCGAAATGTTCATATCCCCATACAGGATCATGCCTAAGGTCCTGGGGATGGGCGTTGCCGTCATGACCAGGACGTTCGGCGCTTCCGCCTTTTCTGTCAGCGCGACACGCTGGCGCACACCGAAACGGTGCTGCTCGTCCGTCACTACCAGACCCAGCCGTTTAAAGGAAACACCCTCCTGGATCAACGCATGGGTACCGATGACCACGTCGACCGTGCCCTCTTCGATGGCCTGATAGATCTTCTTCCGCTCCGCACTCTTCAGCGAACCTGCCAGGTAGCCGACCCGCAGCCCTAAGGGTTCCAACCGTTTTTGAGCCTCAGCGTAGTGCTGCCGTGCCAGCACCTCTGTGGGCGCCATCATCGCCCCCTGCATGCCATTGCGGTAGGCCGCGTACAGGCAGGCCATGGCCACGGCGGTCTTACCGGAACCCACGTCGCCCTGCACCAGCCGGTTCATGGGATAAGGCGCCGCAAGATCATGGGCTATGTCACTCCAGACCTGGGCCTGGTCCTCCGTCAACGTAAAGGGCAAGGCATCCAGGAAGGGCTGGATGTCCAGATCCGAGAACCTGGCGCCGACCCGCTCCTGCTCCATGGTCCGACGGATCCGCTTCAGCGCAGCCTGCTGAACGAAAAACTCATCGAAGGCCAGACGGGTCCGGCTCCATTCCTTTTCCTCGAAGGATTCCGGGAAATGAATGTGGTGCATCGCATAGTTTTCATCCGTCAGTTCGGTGGCGCGGCGGATGTAGAGTGGCAGATACTCATGAAGTTCATCATCATACTGTTCCAGCGCCTGATGGATCATGCCGGAAAGGACCTTCGCGGAAATGCCGGAGGTCAGCTTGTAGACCGGCCGGATCCCACTGACGGCCTCGATATCCTCGTCCAGCTTGGTATAGGCCGGCGCCGTCATCTGGACCTGGTTGTACTTGCGCTGCACCTTGCCGCGGAACAGGCACAGGTCATCCTTGGCCAGTGCCTTGGCCATATAGGGCTGGTTGAACCAGACTGCCGTCAACGCACCGGTCTCGTCCCCGATCCGCACCTGGGTGATGGTATACTTGCCCTTTCGATAGTTGCGCGGCGCACTGAGCACCCGCACCTTCAGCACAAGCTCCTCATCCGGCACGATGTCCCGCACATGGGTCACTGCCCGGTAATCCTCATAATCCCGGGGAAAATGGGTCAGCAGATCCTCCACCGTACTGATCCCCAGCCGGTACAGGATCCGGGCACGGGAGGCGCCGATTCCTGTGACTTCGGTCACTTGTTCCTGTAAACGATCCATGAAAGACCTCATTCAAGAAAAAACGGAAAGGCCCGCGGGACCTTTCCGATGTTTCGTTATTCCGCAGAAATAATGTAGTAATACAGTGGCTGGCCACCGTCGTGGATCTCGACCTCCACGTCCGGATAGCTCTCATGCAGGTAGGCTTCCAGCTGCTCAGTCACGGCAGC
>CADBPG010000068.1 GCA_902796435.1 uncultured Eubacteriales bacterium
AACAATGCACCTTCCGGCACTTGGCTTCCACAACGTGGGCACTGCATGCGTATCTCCTCCTTTTTTGTATATTTGTGCATATATTATTTAAATCATACAATAAACATGCATGTTTTGCAAGTGCAATATACAAGGTTCACAAAAAAATGACGTCATATTCTATATGACGTCATTTGCCTCTGTATGGTTCGTTCAGTTTTCTTCGATCTCGATGTGCACGTCTCCCGTGCTCGTTTTGATCTCACACTTGCCGCCAGTCATGGTCTTCGGGACCTGGGTGTGGCCGGTCGAAGTTTCGGCGAAGAAGATCTTTTCAGAACACAGGGTACCCGTAACATCACCCGTAGAGGTCTGTACTGTGATCTCAGCGGCGTCACTGTGGTCGAAGGTCACATCGCCCGTGCTTCTTTCGATATCGAAATTGTGGGCCGCCGTAACGTTCTTCAAAGTGATATCTCCCGTATCTCCTTTCGATACCAATGCTCCGCAATTCACTTCTGTAAGCCATACTTTTCCGGTCGATACTTTTGTCGTAAGGGTACCGCCGCACTCGACCTGGTGCAGATCGATATGACCGGTCGAAACGGACAGATCCAGGTCCCCCACATGCATGCCATCGATGCTGATATCTCCTGTATCGGTATGGACCGTGCACTGCTCCCGCACATGTGCATTGCATCGGACATCGCCCGTATCCGTCGTGATCTCAGCTTCTCCAAAAGTGTATGCATTGGAGATGGCCACATCACCCGTAGCCGTTTTGATCTGCAGACTTTGATACTCTGCCGCCGGCAGATACACGGTGATCGTCATCCGATTCGTGAAGAATCCCAGGTGGTCGATCCACTTCCGATGGTCCTCTTCTTCGATGCGCAGGGTACCCTCTTTTTCAGAGACGCTGTGCTTGACTTTTTCCTGCTCCTTGATGACAACACTGGTCGTTCCATCCTCGGAAGGCTGAAAATCGATGTCTGCTTCATCCACATCGATCTCGATATTCCGGACTTTGCCATCGACCGGATGTGTGGAAGTCACATACTTGGCGCTGCTCAGATTGGACAGGTCCAGGTCCGCGACGGCACCGACATAGGCAAGAAGACCGATGCCGACTACCAAAAGAATGGCACCTATGATCATAAATGCTTTTTTCATCTTGCATTCTCCTTCTTCATAAACAGTTTTTTGAACCACCCGCCGATCCTCTGCGTCAGGCGCAGCATACCTTTAGTGGCTGCTACACAGCCGAAGAACAGGAAGACCGATAATCCGGCACACACAAGGCCCGCGCCGATCATGAGCAAGCCCTGCATGCTGTCCCCGCGTATGATCAGGGCCGCACCTGCGACGATGCCCCCCAGCGCGGCCGCCCAAAGTGCGACTTCCACTGCCCAAAGGCAGATGACCAGGGACCAGATCACGATGTAGAAAGAAAACACGATGGCAGCAAAAGCCGCAAGCAACGGGAACCACAGGGGGAAGCCCAGCACCAGCAGAAGGATCTCACCCGCACCTCTGCTCTGCTTCGGCCGGATCCGCTCCCGCACGATGCGGGGCAGCGGCGTCTCCTCGATGATCTGCGCGATGATCTGGTCGATCGGTCCGATCTCGGCGACCGCTTCTTCCTCGGTCAGGCCTTCTTCCATGCGGTCATCGATCATTTCACTGTAAAATGCCAGCCGCTCATCCACGTCCTGCTGCGGCAGGCCGGAGAGGCCATTTTGCAAAGCCCAAAGAAACTCCTGCTTATTCATGGTGTACATCCTCCTTCGTCACAAACTGATAGATGGATATGACTTCTTTGAATTCTTCTTTGAATTCTTCGATGCGCCGCAGTCCTGCTTCGGTGATATGATAGTATTTTCTGAGGCGGCCGTCATGCTCCGCGGTGCGGACCGTCAGCATCCGGGCGGCTTCCAGACGTTTCAAAATGGTATATAGCGTTGATTCCGATAATACCACATAGGGTTTCAGATCTTTGATGATCTTATATCCATAGGAATCTTCGTTCTTTATGGCGGCCAGGACACAGGCGTCCAACATACCGCGCTTCAACTGAATATCCATGCGATACCTCCTTTCCTGTGATACATCCTTTTACGGAATACTCTCTTTGATGGAATACATCATATCACGAGGTATTGTGTCTGTCAAGTATTTTCGATGAAATTTCGCAAAAAAAAGGAACCATTTCAAAAACGGTTCCTTATCCCAGCGCAACGTCCAACGCCTTCATCAAACCATTACGACATATCAAAATAAGGACGAAAAGACACTTTGATCTTTTCGCCCCTGTTTTTGGAAAACGATATGACTTACCAGATGATGATCCGCTTGTCCTCCGGTATGAACATCTGATCCGTTTCCTTAACGTCGAATGTTTCATACCATTCAGGAAAGTTCCGCACCTGAATGTTGGCCCTGAGCTTGGCTGGAGAATGCACATCGATCTTCAGCAGCATCTGGACGTACTCATCGCGCGCCTTCAAACACCAGACACGGCCCCAGTTTTTGAAGTACTCGGCGAAATCCGCACCTTCCGTCTGATGCATGATCTCCAACGTGACCGCCATACCTCCGTTGTCTGCGATGTTTTCGCTGACAACCAGCTCGCCATTGACTGTACCACCGCGGTATTCGATGCCGTCCCACTGTTCGATCATGTCTTGCGTCAATGCCTTGAAGGCTTCCTGGTCCTTGTCGCTCCACCAGTTGTTCAGGTTACCATATTCGTCGAACTGTGCGCCATTGTTGTCAAACGCGTGGGAGATCTCATGGGAAATGACCGCTCCGATACCGCCCAGATTCTCACTGACAGACTGCTGCAGTGAATAGAAAGGTTTCTGCAGGATCGCAGCCGGGAAGGTGATATCGTTGCGATTGGGATCGTAGCAGGCATTGACCATATGGCCGGGCATCATCCATTCGCCACGGTCGACGGGCAGATGAAGACGCCCCATCTGCTCAAGGATCTGCTTGCACCGTATATCTTCCATCGCCTGATAGTAAGAAGCGGCCTCCTCTACTTTCAACTGACCGAAGAAAGGTCTGACCTCATCCGGATATCCCATCTTGATGGTGATGGTTGAAAGCTTGGCAATGGCTTTATCTTTTGTCTGCTCTTCCAGGAAGGTGTTCCGTCTGACACGCAGTTTATAGGTGTCTATGATCTTCCGTACCATGGAAACGACGTCCGCCTTGGCCTCTTCGCCAAAATAGGTCCTGCCATAGTACATGCCGACCGGCTCGCTGAAGACGCGGCCTGCCATCCGATAGGCCTGTTTATCCAGTGTCGGATCTTCCTTGATGCCCATCAGTGTACGGCGGAAGACGGTGGCGTTCGATGCCAGTGCTTCCGACAGATACGCGCTCATTCTGAGCAGTGTCCGCACGTACGTCCAGTGCAGGTACTTGCTGAAGTTGTCCTCATTGAAATACCCGTTCATCTCTTTGATGGCGCGGGGATCATATACCACGACCTGCTCCGGCAGCTGATCACCATAGAACCGTTCAAGGAGTCCCTTCAGATCGAATGGTGCTGTCTGCACGCAGACTTCCTCCAAGGTCATGGGGTTATAATTCTTGACGTAATCCGCCCATTCCAGACGGCTCTTGACCTTCTGTGCCACAAGACCGTCATAGGCGATGGTATCATCGACGTACGCTTTCTGCTCTTCTTCACTGAGATCCGTTTGTTTCAACGCTTCCGCGGCCATGGTCCGATAGACTTCCAGCAGCTGGTCTCCGTTCGGCTGTCCATAATAGGAAGTATCCGGCAGGATGATGTCAGGACCCATTAGGAACAAGGCGTTGACGGATGCATTCTTCATATCCGCTTCCACGCCGATCTGCACCGGAAGATCCACCCTCTTCAGCATCAGTTCATATGCCTGGGCGTTGAGCTGCTGTACCGAGCCGATGCTCCGGATCTGCGCCAGCAAGGGCAGGACAGGGGCTAACCCCTCACTGTTTCTCCGTTGCACATCCAGGACCTTGCGATACAGACGGACGGCATCCTCCATGCCCGTGATATCACAGGACTTTTCCCCTGCAGCAAATGCAGCGAAGTCGGCCATCAGGATCTTCTCGACTCCTTCATCCAGATCCGCGAAACCGCCCGCAGTGGACTTATCGTCCGGGATGACGGCCGTGCTCAGCCATGCGCCGTTGACAAACTCGTACAGGTCATCCTGGATCCTTACTTTATTTTCCATATGGTCATCCTCTTTCCTTTCTGCATTAAGATTCCTTGCGTATTATACTGGAAAACCGCAAAATGTTCAATCCATAAAAAAGAGACCTCCATGCCGCCATGGCAAGAGGTCCCTCTCTTTGAAGTTTTATTAAGCTTTCCACAGACCGTGCAGGTTGCAGTATTCATAAGCGGCGACGACTTCATCGCCCGGTGTAAGCGCAAAGACCGCGACCGGCTTGTCGCCCGGCTTCAATGTCTTGCGCTGACGGCCTTCTTTGGTCTCCAGCAGGATCCATTTGATGTAATGGGCTTCCAGCATGGGATGCTCAACGGAACCGACCGTCACCGTGACCGTCTGGCCTTCCACTTGGAT
This sequence comes from uncultured Eubacteriales bacterium, assembly GCA_902796435.1. Taxonomy (GTDB): domain Bacteria; phylum Bacillota; class Clostridia; order Lachnospirales; family Bianqueaceae; genus RUG159. The sequence continues at coordinate 4,566 of CADBPG010000068.1, forward strand.
AACGGGGACATGCTTTTCGCCCGCAGCATCCGTCGTGTTGGGTTCCATGAGCTTCATTTCCTCGCCGCAGCACTGGACGCGGCAGCCGACTTCTTCGATATAGGCAATGATATTGCCGCAATGTTCACATTTATACATCTTCATGATCTGCTTCCTCCTTTAGTAGTTTTCCGCATGGACCTCAAAATAGCTCTGCGGATGCGCGCAGACAGGGCAGACTTCCGGTGCTTCGGTACCGACCATGATGTGACCGCAGTTGCGGCACTCCCACACCTTGACCTCACTCTTTTTGAAGACTTCCTGCATCTCCACGTTCTTCAAAAGGGCACGATAACGTTCCTCATGATGCTTTTCGATGGCAGCGACCATGCGGAACTTCGCGGCCAGTTCGGGGAAACCTTCCTCCTCCGCAGTGACGGCAAACCCTTCATACATATCGGTCCACTCATAGTTCTCACCATCCGCGGCTGCCGCCAGGTTCTCCGCTGTGGTGCCGATGCCCTGCAGTTCCTTGAACCACATCTTGGCATGCTCTTTCTCATTATCAGCCGTCTTCAAAAACAGCGCTGCGATCTGCTCAAAGCCGTCTTTCTTGGCTTTGGACGCAAAATATGTGTACTTATTACGTGCCTGGCTTTCGCCCGCGAAAGCGGCCTCCAGGTTCTTTTCTGTCTGCGTTCCGGCATACAGATTCTTCTTTTCTTCGGTTGCCATAACGATACCTCCTTTGATCACGATTATACAATATGTTTCCTATACAATCAATACGAAAACCTCTTTTGCCTGTTTTAGGCCAAAAGAGGTCTGTTTGATACTGTGATCACAAGATCCGCCGGTTTGGAATGCGTAAGCACGAGTCGTGCGTTCACAAGGTCGCTCTTTTCGACAAACGCTTTTGCTTCTTCGACAGGTTTACCGCTTGCGATCTGCCGCTCTACCAATCGTTCCCTCAACATATCTTCATCTGCTTTCAGAAAGATCGTATGATCCGCATAATCGGAAAGGTCCCGCCATCCAGGTGCATCCAGGAGCAGATAGTTTCCCTCCAGCAGGATGATATTGCCTTCGACCATGACTGCGTTTTCCACCGGATTATGGAGCCGTCTGTCATACGCCGGCCATCCACACTGCTCTCCTGCAGCAACATGGCAGATGCGATCCGTCAATTTCTGCAGGTCGAAGGTCTCCGGCGCACCTTTGATCTTGACCAAGGAAACGATCTCCCCATCCCGCTCCGTAAAATGCCGCAGCAGGTCTTCCTGATACCGATGGAAACCATCCATGCCGATCACAGTGATCGGCGGCATCTGCATCTTTTGGGCAAGTTCTGCCAGGAATGCCGCAAGTGTGCTTTTTCCGGCTCCGGGCGGTGCGGCCATCATCACCAGGATCCGGCCTCCTTTTCGTTCCTGGAGCTGCGTCAGATGTTCCAGCAGCGGCACATAGATCTCCCGCACGTCGTTGTCCGGAAAATCTACGTCCACTTCCAGTCCATTGTTCAGAAAATGAAATCTCATCATGCTTACCTCAGGAACAATTCCATGTCGATGCAGTCCCAGGTCCCGATCGGCATCTCGCATGAGCGATGGCCAAAAGCCCGGAAACCGGCCGCCTCATAGCAATATCTGGCACTATCGTTGTTTGCGAACACACCCAGATCGATCCGCTCCGCGCACAGGTTTTCTTGCACATATCGGATGCCAAGCAACAGCATCGCTTTTCCATGACCTTTGCCGCGCATCGCAGGATCTACGATGACGAATCCAAAGCGCACCGAACTATCATCGTCTTCCTTGGGATATCGGATGATGAAATGCCCCACCATGCGGTCTTCCTCATCCACCGCGGCCAAAGGGAAGAACCGCCCTGATGCGATCTGCGGAGCATAGTTCTCCATTATATCCTCCGCCTGCAGCGGAAACTTATTGAATCGGTCCGCAGACCATCGATACATTTCTTCTTCGGTGCGGAGCCAGGAACATACGACCGCTGCGTCTTCTTTGGTAAAAGCTCTGAGTCTCATAGAGATACACTCCTCTTCATAAGTCCTCTTTGTAATCTACGATCAACAATAGCTTCTTGATCGAAAGGGATCCTCTGCTGTACCGTTCCATAGTCTCAGATCCCAGGGAAACCGCCATATCCTTGTCGATTTCATAATCCCAGCACAAGGAATCGAACCCTTGCAGGAACGCTTCAACAAAGCAGAGCAGGTCCGCTTTTCCTGCCGCCTCCTGCATCGCCCGTTCGATCTGGCTCATATTGAAAGCCACATTGCGATTCTCACATCGATAGGAGACTAAACCGATCTTCACTGTG
>CADBPG010000069.1 GCA_902796435.1 uncultured Eubacteriales bacterium
ATCAATCTCTTGTGGCAGATGTGTTCCGTGCCCGGGGAGTACGAGAGCCCGAATCTGCTCGCCACGCTTTATAAGTTCCGAAACGAGGATGGTTCCCACATGTCCGGTGGCACCGGTTATCAGATATAGCTTTTTCATTTTACCGCACATCCCCTGAAAAATCCGGATTACCCGGTTATTTCCATTCATCGTTCTACATTTGTTTAATTCATTAGCTTGGAATATAATTATATACCAATTTTATCATAATTCTTGACGAAATCAACGGGATTATGTTAGCTAAAACGAGCTGAACTACGGAAATCCTGCCGTAATATATCTCGTCAATAAACTGTAGCATAGAGATGTGTTATGGTTTTCATAGCAAGCTAATTATAAAGAAGCGGTATTTACTCTTCAAATTGTCTTGTTAAGATGATATAATGGGACAAATACTGAATATGATACAAATCTTTTTAAAAAAATGAATAGGAACAATCGTAATGACAAAAAACGAGATTCTTTATCATGGAAGTATCATTAATGGACTGCATACCATCCTTGCAAACGCAAGATCTCATGTTGATGGCAGTAATGTTGCCTACTTTACAACAGATCGGGTCTATGCCCTGGTCTGCTGCAGAAGCAGAGAAGAAAACTTCGTCACATTGGGTCTCAAAGATGGTGTCCCGCATTATTATGAACGATTTCCCGACCAGTTGAAAGTCATGTACGAAGGGAAGGAAGGGTTCCTATATCGGCCAGTTTCAGTGCAGGATCTGAGAAATACCAGGGGACACACCTGGGAGAGCCGTGTTGATGTCCCGGTCATTCTTCAGGAGCATATCCAGAATGTTTATGATGAAATATGCAAGGAAGAAGCCGAAGGAAGAATAACGATCCATCGCTATAGTGAGATCGATCCCAAAGAGCAGAAACTGCATGCCAACTATATCCGGGATCATATAGACGATCCGGCATTTGCTGAATATCGAGAGTTTCTGATCCGCCATTTTTCTATGCTTTGGGACTGATCAGATGAAAACAAGAATCATAACAAAAGACGAGAGACAGGTTCTTTTAGATCATCCTGAACTTGTGATGTTCCGGGTAAAAAGAGAACTTGGCATAAATAGGATAGCGATTTTTTTAATTCCTGGCATTTTGAGTGTACTGATTCCGGCAACGCTGGCCTTTTCTCCATTGGGAAGATCACATCCCACACTTGTCACAGTATTATCAATAGCATTGATGATCTTGATCATCGTTGTATTTGTATGGTTGTTTCAGTATTTCGATAAACGATGGTACGAGGAAGAGCAAAAGAACTACAACATTAGACTTTTGAAAAGGACACTTCCGGAAGAACTCTTCTGTAAGATCGTTACGATCAAATATGTCGTTGAGCAGCAGGCAGAAGGCGCGTATATCGAAGATGGAGAAGAGAAACTGTTCGGATATACGGGTTATAACAATTGCTTTCGCTTGGTACCGAATACGGATGTTGTTATTGTCACAGACGATAAAAGCTTTTGGGCTTTTATCAAACGAGATGATGCAACGGAAAGCTTTTACAGCAGAGAAATGTCAGGAGCATGTCTCAATCGAAGTTAGTAAAGGAACATAATGATGTATAGCATCAGAATTGCTGAGCCATCTGATGAAACAAAAATTCGTGAACTGTTTCTGGAGATGATGCAGTCGATCTTTCCAAAAGAGAACGTAAAAGGATATCCAGACGACTATCTGAACAGATTCTGGGGTGAAAGTGAAGATCGGATCTATGTTGCGGATGTTGGGGAAGTCATAGCTTTTCTATCGGTCGAGGTCCATCACGAGCCAGTATCATATATCTACCTTGATGATTTTTCGGTTACTGAATCATATAGAAATAAAGGAATCGGCACAAAGCTGATCAGTATGGCAGAATCATATGCACGAGAAAAAGGTATCTCCTCCGTATTCTTGCATGTTGAAAAAACAAACAGATCCGCTATTCGTCTATATACGAGATCAGGGTATTCATTGTATAAAGACGAAGGTCATAGAATACTCTTAAAGAAGGAGCTCATATCCTGACAATCGACATGATTCGTTCTTGTCAAGATTCATCTAAACTGAGATTTACCAAACCATTATGATCGAAAGAGGCAAACATAGAGCATAATATCCTCTCGGTAAGTGACAGAAGACAATTTCGTGCATGGCTGTTTCTTCATGCGGATGATGAGAGTGAGTGTTGGGTCGAGGTAAAACGTGGCAAGCCAACTGATCCTGAAACCTTTTATTATATTGATGCGGTGGAGGAAGCCCTTTGCTTTGGGTGGATCGACAGTACGAATCAACTGATCAATGGAACGCGGTACCAAAGGTTTACACCGAGGAAGAAAAACAGCCCCAGGACTGAATTGAACAAAGAACGTGTCCGGGCATACAATGCTGCTTTCTATAAAAAACAGAATCCGATCATGTATAAGAAGACGCTGGATCATTTGATCAGCGAGACAAAAAAAGGTAAGATGTTCGGTGCGTGGAATGATTATGGCAGGCTTTTGGACTATTGAATATCCAGGCGCAGGGGGTCTTTTGGATGTATCATAATGCCTGCAAAGAGTCGGAACCTACGGAGGTCTGTACAATGAAGAAAACAGTAGAAGAACTGCTGCAATGCCCATATTGGATCATCGACATATTGCCGGCACAGGTGCCTGAAAACAGTCCGGGACAATACTTTGCAGTTGAAAACTATTTCCTGCAAGGTGATCGGCTGGAAGAGATAAAGCAGAAACATATCGACCTGGTCCTGAAGCTGAATTGCTATAGGGACATATCCATCAGCGATGAAAGTGTGATCAATCCGGCACCGGAGCACGTTGCCGACGAGATGAAGCGTCGGTATCTCTACATTATGATCGACGAAAGCATGATCCTTTCCGAACCGGATGACACGCATTTGACTGTATTTGATCCGGATCCGCAACTGTTGGAACTCATCAGGCAGCTTGCTTCCGGTGTAGGTCTTTATGTCTGGCAGCCCAACTTTTGAACATAAGGAGGGGCAAATGTTACTCGCCCTTCACCGATGGAACAACGGAGGGTGTCGAGTGCAGCTCTCAGTGGCATGTGTATCACGACGAAGACCGGATCACCGCTGATTACACCACGCAGACCGGCCAGGCGATCATGGTCGGGGATGATCCTCTGGACCTTAAGCTGATCCCTTTGGAAAACCAGAGTGCCACCGCTTATCCTTACAACGGACGGTATCCCTGCGGGACCCTGGTCCACAATGGTGTGTGGTATTACGGCACGTACTGCCTCTCACCCCATGGCGGGACCATGTTTGGTGACCGGCTGTACAACTGGCCCCATCTCGGACCATTCGTAGGCTTCCGGCTTTCCTATGACTATGGCCGCACCTGGATCCCCTGTCCTCATACACCGGAAAAACCCATCTTCGGAGAAAATGGTATTGCCGGCTACCCGGTCAAGATCGGTGCGCCACACTTTGTGGATTTCGGTCAGAACATGGAGCATTCCCCGGACGGCAAAGCCTATCTGGTCGCCCACGGATCGGACCTTAAGTTCTATCCCGTGCCTGTCGAACACTTCGCACATAACAGCTGGATCACCGGGGACCAGATCTATCTCCTGCGGGTGACGCCCACTCCGGAAACGATCAATGATCCCGCAGCTTATGAATTCTACGCGGGGAAAGGCGGGGACGGCCATCCGATCTGGACGAAGGATTTCTCAGAGATCCAACCCCTGCTTGAGTGGCAGAACAATATGGGCTGTGTTACGGTTACCTACAATGCGCCATTGCGCATAGAATCATGGCAGACCAGTTAAATGCGGAAGGAGGCAGAATCATCATGGAACATGAAATCCAGATATGCCCGATCACAAAAGAAAATGAAGCGGTCCTGCAACTGCCCAATGAACCCTTTTCCTGCGATGGCAGGGTGATCCCGATGTATGATGGAAAGAACTGGAGTTACCGTATCGAGATGTTTAGTCCCGATCAGATCCAGACAGAATGCTTCCCCGATGAGCACTACCAGTTGGAAACCATGGGGGATGGCTTCCACGGATTGGCTGCATACGTGGATGGAGCATGTGCCGGTTATGCGCTGCTGTATACCCAATGGAACCAGTACCTGTATCTCGATAATATCCTGATCCAAAGTGCGTACCGCAGGTATGGCGTCGGCAGCCGCCTTCTGGAAGAAAGCATGAAGCTTGCCGCTCAGCTCGGTAAGCTTGGCGTCTGGCTTGTCTGCCAGGACAACAATCTGCAGGCGATGCGGTTTTATCTGGCGAACGGTTTTCAATTGGGCGGGATGAACCTGCCGGTATATGAAGGAACGAAGCAGGAAGGCAAGGCAGACCTGTACCTGTATAAGAAGCTGTGAAGCTGTAAACCATACGGAACATAAAAAGCCGGAGACTGAAGATTGCTTCAGCCTTCGGCATATTTATTGGAGTTTGTATTATTTCTTCATCAGAGGAGCACCGGCGTTCCAGGCCTTGCCCACCTGCTCTCCGGTCACATAGTAGCCAAACTGGAACTGGTCGAAGATCAGCGCCTCAAGCTTCATCGGATCCACCTTGCCGTTCTCGGAAAGTACCTTTTCTTCCGCGGCCGTGTTGACGATCTTGCCCACGATGCAATAGAAACTGTCGTTTTCAACGACTTCAGCCAGTTCGCATTCCATGACGATGGAGAACTCATCGATGATAGGCGCGTTGACGAACTCGCTCTTAACAGCGGTATAACCGGTACGCTCGAACTTGTCGGCCATCTTGTTTCCGGTGGCGATACCGAAAAAGTCGGCCACATCCATATGATCCTTGTCCGCCAGGCTGACGGTAAAGGCCTTGGTCTTCAGCAGATTCTGCGTGGTTTTGTGGTCTTCATCGATAAAAAGAGCGATCCGGTCCGCATTGCAGATCATGCCCCAGGCCGCATTCATAACATTTACCTTGCCGTTCTCATCGTAGGCAGCTACCATCAGGACGGGCATCGGATAGACCGCTTGTACAACTCCAAGATTCTTTTTCATGTTCTGTACTCCTTTCAGGATTGCCTTTCGGTATGATCCATGCTATCATAAACCCGTAAATATAACAAGTACCCACTTATTTGTAAGGTACTTACTTTGAGGTAAGCTATGATCAAGAAAAGAATCGAAGAGGCTGATTTCGATCAGACAGGATACAGTTATACCCTGTCCCTGATCTCCGGCAAGTATAAGCCCATGATCCTCTATTGTCTGATGGAATATGAGCCGGTCCGTTTCAACGAGATGCAGCGCTATCTGAAAAAGGTGGCGGACAAAACCCTCAGCCAGAATCTGAAGGAACTGGAAGCGGATGACCTGATCGTGCGCAGGGTGTATCCGCAGATCCCGCCCAAGGTCGAATATTCCCTTACGGAACGGGGGCATTCTCTGGTCAAGGTCCTGGACGGCCTGTGTGACTGGGGCAACGAGAACAGACGGCCATGCGCAGATTGAGATATGGAAATACCAGTACCTATCTGGTCGAGGGCAGCCAAGGGTTTCTGCTTGTGGATACCGACTATGCGGGGACGCTGCAAGCATTTTACAAAGCCTTAAAGCAAAATGAGATCCGGGTCAGGGACATCGCCTATGTGATGGCGACCCACTATCATCCGGACCATATGGGGCTGATCGGCGCACTGATGCAGCAGGGCGTACAGCTGCTTCTGCTCGATGTGCAACAGGCATCTGTGCACTTCTCGGACCCAATCTTTGCCAGGGATCAGATCGCGGCAGTCCCGGTGGATGAGTCCCAGGCGGTTACCATCTCCTGTGCAGAGAGCAGAGGTTTTCTTAAGAGCATAGGCATCGACGGGCAGATCATCCATACGCCGAGCCATAGCGTGGACAGTGTCTCCCTGGTCCTGGATGAGGGCACCTGCTTCGTGGGGGATCTGGAATCCTTTGAATACATCGAGATCTATGGGGAGAATACCAGCCTGCAAAAGGACTGGGAAAAGTTGTTGTCCTTCAAACCGAAAAGGATCTGCTACGCGCACCGGCCGGACGGACAGGTAGAGCCAAAGGAAAGTGAGAATCGAAATGTTAAGAAGTAAAAAGGCCGGATTGGCATTGGCTATAGTCCTGCTCATAAGTTTTATGTTGACCGCCTGCAAAAGCAGCAACGCACCGGCATCGGCGCCTGTGCAGATCGCGGAGGATGCCAAGATCAGCTATCTTGGGCCTGAGGGGACTTATACCGAGGAAGCGGCCCGGCATTTCTTCCGGTGCGGCAGTTTTCAGCCCAGGGAAACGGTCCCGGACGCCATCGCAGACGTCAAGAATGGAGATGCGGATTATGCGGTGATCCCGCAGGAAAACACCTTGGGCGGCGCTGTCACAAATTATATCGATGCGCTGATCAGCGAAGAAAACATCTACGTGATCGGCGAAGTGATCCTACCCATCAATCAGACATTGATGGGTGTGCCTGGCGCTTCGCTGGAGGACATCCAGAGCGTCTGCTCACACGCTCAGGGCATCGCCCAAAGTGAGGCCTGGAGAAAAGAGCATCTACCGGACGCGGTCGTGGAGGAGATGGCAAGTACTGCCGCGGCGGCCAGCTATGTCGCGGAAACCGGGGACAAGACCATTGCCGCCATTGCCGCACCAGGGGCAGCGGAACTGTATGGACTCTCTGTGTTGGCGGAAAACGTGCAGATCACGGATGCCAATAAAACGAGGTTCTATGTACTGGCGACCTCCGAACCGGAAGGGAGCTCGGGCACGAACGCAGTCTTCGTGGCGACCTGCGCTGCCGACCGCATCGATGATATCATCGTGGCCATCCATGACTCCGACGTGGAGCTGGTGACGATCCACGACAGGCCGGAGGGCAGTCAACTGGGGATGTACCACTACATCATTGAGGTGGAGAAAGAGTCAGGCATATCTGACAAATGCATCGACAAGCTGGCGGACATTCCAGAATTGCGGTATCTGGGGCGTTTTCAAGTGCTGGTCAAACAGTAAGATGGGAAGGAATGATTCGTGCAACTGCATATCAAAAGATTCCAGGAGCTTACCCTGGAAGAGTTATACGAGATATTGAAACTGCGGATCGCGGTCTTCGTGGTGGAGCAGAACTGCCCCTATCTGGAAGCGGATGGGAATGATCAAGAAGCCATCCATCTGTGGCTGGAGGACGAGGAGGGGATCCAGGCCTACCTGCGGGTGCTGGACCGAGGCGTGAAAAGCGAGCATGTGTCCATCGGCCGGGTCATCTCCATGAAGCGGCGGACAGGCCTGGGCACCCGGCTGCTGCGGGAAGGGATCCGCGCGGCGGAGGAGTTTTTCGGCGCAGACAAGATCTACGTGGAGTCCCAGGTCTATGCCAAAGGCCTGTACGAGAAGCAGCGCTTCCGGGTGGTTTCTGATGAGTTCCTGGATGACGGTATCCCCCATGTACAGATGATAAGAGAAAGAGAGTGAAAAACTATGACATATAAAGAAACCGGTTTCCGGGCTTTCTATCAACACTTTTGTGGCCTTCCGATCACGGAGGAACACAGAAAGCTAGTCGAAAACTATCCCGGCGCAGATGCGGCGGACAGCATGCTGGTATATGGTTATATCGACCATGATGGCGGTATGATGATGGAGGTGTTGTGCCTGGCGGTCCGGGAAGAGAACAGCTATCATTTCTTTGACACGCAGAAGTCCGGCCGGATCGTCCTCGAAGCCGGGTCCATCCAGGATCTGGATTTTGCCTTCTTTGCGGATCAGGACGGCCGCCTGAAGAAGCGGTATCAGAAGCAGATCCAGGAGCTGGAAAACAGGATCCAGATCAATGATAATGTGGAAAAGACCAGAAACCTCGCCTTCCTGGACCCGGTACGGAATCTCTTTGCTCCGGATGATATCCGGGTATTCCTGCTGAAAGAAGGGATCGAGCCGGAAGGACGTTGGGTCAGGATCCGTGACCTGGACGGGCATACCTTCATCGGTGAACTGCTGGAGGAGCCGGAGGCAGACTTCGGATATCACAGGGGCGAGACCATCGCCTTTGTCGTGCAGGAAGACCAGGATCATAAAGTCTTCTGCATTTCCAACATGAACCCCAGCATGCGGCTGAAAGCTTCGGACCTTGCGGACGGAAGCATGCTGAAGGAAGCGGTAGTTGTCTTCAACAAAGAAAGAACCCAGGAGCATCTGCTGGACATCCTGGAACTGCTGCGGGACAGCTGGGTGTGGATCCCCTGCACGGCGGTCACATCGGAACAGGATCAGGAGGCATTTGTCAAAATGCTGCAGGAAGCGGGGGACGATCCCTCAGCCCTGGTCGGCAAGGAGATCACGATGCAGGACAGTGTGCGTCTGGTGCCGGATATCCTGACCAATGGTGCCGAATTCTTTTTCCCGATCTTCACCAGCGAGGAAGAAATGGGCGATTATGGCAAGATTTTTTCCAAGGTCCAGAAGCATGTCCTGGAGGCGATCGGCCTGGCCCGGAACAATGAGAAGGAGCCGGCGGGCATCGTGTTGAATGCCTTTTCCGAGCCCTTTATCCTGGACAAACAATTGTATGATATCGTCGAGCAGATGAAATCCAGAATCGTGGAAGAGTAAGTATTATGAAGTGGCAGTTGCTTAAGCAAAACAGCCGGGGCGAGCGGGCGACAGCAGCGCAATGCTCCTTGACAAATCTGTGCGCTTTCAGATAAAATGGATAAGGATTATTGGATGTTTTTACCATATTTATAACGAAGAAAGAGGAAGCCCAAATGAAACTGACACCCAAACAGCAGCAGCGTGTCGATGAACTGCTCCAGCAGATGACCCTGGAGGAAAAGATCGGACAGATGAACCAGCTGTCCCCCTCCCTGGTCGGTGGTTTCGATGTATCCTTTGAGGAATTGTTCGAAATGGCCATGGACGGAAAGATCAGCCAGGAAGAGTTGACTGAAAAACTGAGCAAGGCCGAGCGGGACTATCAGGAGGACAACATCCGGAAGGG
>CADBPG010000070.1 GCA_902796435.1 uncultured Eubacteriales bacterium
AAATATCAGATCGATCCTGAAGTCTGCATCAGCTGCGGCGCTTGCAACGCTACTTGCCCGGTCGGCGCTCCGAACGAGGAATAATGCACTGCAAACCAACAAATCCGAGCTCTTTCACCGCAGGGTGAAAGAGCTTCGTTTTTTAAGGAGTTTTCCATGAAGATCGCTTTAGTCGGTGCCGGCGGATACGGCGGCGCCTATACCCACTTTTTCCAGGCAGGACTTGTGCCCGACCTTAAACTGGACGCTGTTGTCGAACCCTATATCGAAAAGGCCGCCTCCGCCGACTGGATCGCCGCACAACAGATCCCTGTATATCCCACGCTGGAGGCCCTCTATGAGGTCCTTTGTCCGGATCTGGTGATCATTTCTACGCCGATTCCGCTGCACGTACCGCAGGCTGTTTTCTGCATGGAGCACGGTTCTCACGTCCTTTGTGAAAAGCCTCTGACGCCTTCCTATGAGGACGCCCTGCTCCTCAAGCAGGTCGCGGAAAGGACCGGCAAGAAACTAGGCGTAGGCTTTCAGTGGTCCTTCTCCGACACCATGCAGTTCCTGAAGGCGGACATGGCCCAGGGGGTTCTGGGGCGTCCGCTGTTCTTCAAGACCCACATTTCCTGGGTCCGTCCGGAAACCTATTATTCCGAAAGCAACTGGAAGGGCCGCATCCGCAACGATGCCGGGGACCTGGTCTGTGACAGTATCCTGACCAATGCCACAGCCCACTATCTGCACAACATATTCTTCTTGAATGGTGACAAGCCGGAGACCTCCGCCATGCCCACAGAGCTTAAGGGCTTCCTTGGCCGCGTCTACCCCATCGAGACCTTCGATACCTGCTTTGTAGAGGGCGCGCTGCCGAATGGCTGCCGCTTCCTGCATATCGCTTCCCACGGGGCAGAGACCAACTCCGAACCCAAGCTCGAATATGCATTTGAAAACGCCACCGTCTATTTCGATTCCAACACGGATCCGACGCTGTACGCCGTGTTCAAGGACGGCCAGCGCAAAGACTACGGCCAGCCCTTGTCGGAACGTGAGGTCTCCCAGAAGCTCAGCCGCATGGTGGAAGCCATCAACAACGATACACTGCCCTGCTGCGGCGTAGACACGATCCTGCCCCATCTGGTGGCCTGTAAGAAGCTCCTGGAGCAGGTACCGATCCATACCTATCCTGAGGAGGATCTCTGCCTGCAGCTGCGAAATGGATCCTGGTTCACCTACGCCCGCGGCCTGTACGAGGAAATGGACCGCCATTATCAGGCGGGTACGATCCCGGAAGGGGCCGTCACCGTACAACTGTAATACAAAACAAGATCCGGATGCACATGCGTCCGGATCTTTCTTTAAAACTGCAGATTCGCGAATTTGGTATACGGGCCCAGATAGGCCAGTTTGACGGTTCCCACGGAACCGTTTCTTTGTTTGGCGATGATGACCTCGGCGATGTTCTTATCCTCCGTGTCCGGATGATAGTACTCATCACGGTACAGGAAGATGACCAGGTCGGCATCCTGCTCGATGGCGCCGGATTCACGCAGGTCAGACAGCATCGGCCGGTGGTCGGAACGGGCTTCCAGGGCACGGGACAACTGCGACAGCGCGATGACCGGGCAGTTCATCTCACGGGCCAGGGCCTTCAGGTTACGGGAGATCTCGGAGACCTCCATCTGACGGCCTTCACTGGCACGGGCGCCGCCGCTGATCAGCTGCAGATAATCGATCATGATCATGTCCAGACCATGCTCCAGCTTCAGCTTGCGGCATTTGGAGCGGATCTCAGAAACGGTGATACCCGGAGTGTCATCGATGTAGATCGGTGCTTCGGACAGGGGCGCCAGCGCCTCTGCCAGGTTCTGCCAGTCCCGGTCCTCCAGACCGCCGGAACGGAACTTCTCCATTTCCACGCCGGATTCACAGGACAGCATACGATTGACCACCTGCACCCGAGACATTTCCAGAGAGAACACGGCGCAGGTCTTCTTTTTGCGCACCGCCGCATACTGTACCACGTTCAGGCCGAAGGCGGTCTTACCCATGGAGGGACGGGCACCGACCAGGATCAGGTCAGACGGATGGAAACCAGCGGTCTTTCTGTCCAGATCCACAAACCCAGAAGGAACGCCGATGACTTCACCCTTGTTCTTCGAGACCTGCTCGATCTGGTCGAAACTCTGCACCAGGATGTCCCGGATATGGACGAAGTCCTGGGAATCCCGGTTCTGCAGGATGCCGAACACCCGCTTCTCCACGTTCTCCGACAGGTCCTCGATGGAGGGATCCATCCCATAGGCGGAACCCAGGATCTCGTTACCCAGAGAGATATATTTGCGGTACAGGGACCGCTCCCGCACGATGCGGATGTAGTTCTTGATGTGATAGGAACTGGGGACCGCCGCGGCGATCTCGGTCAGGTAGCGCATGTCTCCGGCCGCTTCCAGCTTGCCGGCCGACTGCAGCCGGTCCTTGACGGTGACCAGATCGATATCGCGTCCTTCCCGGTTCAGGTCCACCATGGCCCGGAAGATCTCGCTGTGGCGGGCATTGTAAAAGTCCTCAGGCACGAGGCTTTCCACCGCCGCGTTCACGGCGTCATGGTCCATCATCATGGAACCTAAAACCGATTGTTCCGCCTCCTCACTATGGGGCGGGACCCGCGGTACTCTTGCTTCTTCCGGCATGATCTTACTCCTGCGGCAGGATCTGCACTGTCAGACGGCCTACGGCTTCTGCCTGCAGCTTGATCTCCACACTGTAGTTGCCGACCGCACGGATCGGATCCTTCAGATTGATCTTCTTGCGGTCTACATCGACCCCGTACTGCTGCTTCAGGGCTTCCGCCAGATCCTTGGCCGTCACGGAACCAAAGAGGCGTCCATCCTGGCCGGCCTTCTCCTTCATGGTGATGACCTTGGTCTCCAGATCCTTGACCGTGGCGATGGCCTGCTGCTTCTCCATTTCCTTGCGGTTGGCTTCACTGGCCTTCTGCTGCTTCCAGTTGTTCATGACCTGGTTGGTCGCCTCGCGGCCCAACTTCTTCGGCAGGATATAATTCTTGGCATACCCGTCGCTGACCTCTACGATCTCGCCGGCTTTGCCCAGCTTCTTGACATCTTCCAGTAATAATACCTTCATGGCTCATTCTTCCTTTCTGATCTGACCGGTTTCTTCCAGATACTCCCGGATCGCGTTCTGCAGCATCTCCATGGCTTCTTCCATTGAATGATCCCGGATCTGGGCGCCTGCCATCATCATGTGGCCGCCGCCGCCCAGTTTTTCCAGGATCACCTGGACGTTGATCTCGCCCAAGGATCTGGCGCTGACTCCGATATATTCCGGATTCTGTGTTAAAACGAAGGATGCATCGATCCCCGAGATATTCAGGAGTTCATCCGCCGCCTGTGCCGCGGCGACACCGGAATTGCCCTCCGGATCGGTCCAGGCCGCGATCGCGATCCGGCCATAGTACATGGCCGCCTGACTGACGATATAGGCCTTGGTCTTATACTCTTTCATATCGTTCTTGAAGAGTTTGCGGATCCGGACTGCGTCCGCACCGTTGCGCCGCAGATAGGCGGCCGCTTCAAAGGTGCGCACACCGGTCTTGTTGGTGTAATTCTTGGTATCCAGCTGGATGCCGGACAAAAGCGCGTCTGCCTCGATGGGCTTCAGGGTGACACGTTCTTCGATATACTGCAGCAGCTCTGTGACCATCTCACAGGCGGAGGAAGCATAAGGCTCGATGTAGGAGACCGCCGCATGCTCCACGTGGTCCGCGCTGACACGATGATGGTCGACCACGGCCACATTTTTAGCCTTTTCCAGAAGCTCAGGACACTCGATGATCGACGGACGGTTCACGTCCACGATGATCAGCAGCGTATTCTCATTGATGCGCTCCAAGGCCTCCTGATGGTTGATGATCAGGCCTTCATAGTCCCGCTCCATGCGGGTACGGTCCAGCAGGGTGTTGATGGCCGCATGCTGGTCGCCCAGCACGATGTGGGCCGGTTTCTGCAGTTCTGCCGCGATCCGGTACATGCCGATGGCCGCACCGAAGCAGTCCAGATCCGGGTTCTTATGGCCCATGATGAGGATCTCTTCGCCGCCGTTGATCAGCTCACGGATCGCATAGGCGATCAGACGGGCTCTGGCCCTGGAGGTCTTCTCCACACCGATGGAACTGCCGCCGTAGAAGGTGTATTTTTCCTCGTTGCGGACGACCGCCTGGTCACCGCCACGGCCCATGGCCAGATCCACAGCCGCACGGGCAAAGGTCTGAGCCCGGTCCAGCCGGTCCGCGTCACCCACACCGATACTCAAGGTCAAAGGCAAAGTATCGTCGAACCGGACCGAACGGATGTCGGTCAGGATCTTGAAACGGTTCTCTTCCAGGATCGTCAGGGCACGTCTTGGGAAGATCAGGAAATAGCGATCCTTCTCCAACCGGGTCAGGATACCGTTCAAGGATTCCGCCATATCGTTGAGGCGGCGGTAGATCATTGCCTCCATCATCGGGCGGCGGCCCTCCTCAAGGCGTCCGGCGATGGTATCGTAGTTGTCGACGTAGATCAGGCAGACGACGGTCTTGATCTCCTCGTTTTCCCGCTGCAGTGCCAGATGCTCCGTAACGTCTTCCATACTGATGGCGTACATCTGCACGCCCAGATCCTGATTGTCCTCCCGGTGGATCATCTGCACAATCAGGTCATACTGACGCTCGTTCAACGTGATGCGGGTCTGTGAAGGATAGACCTCGGATGCCGGCATCTCCACCGTCTGGCCGATCAGGCCCGCGAAGGTCTCCGTTTCCAGACTGGCAGAATTATCGAACAGGTTGCCGAAGGCCCGGTTATACCAGA
Source organism: uncultured Eubacteriales bacterium (assembly GCA_902796435.1). Classification (GTDB taxonomy): domain Bacteria; phylum Bacillota; class Clostridia; order Lachnospirales; family Bianqueaceae; genus RUG159. Next base: position 4,863 of record CADBPG010000070.1, read on the forward strand.
TCACCTTGCCATCATGATCGATGACGGCGTAGGGCCGGCTCCACTGCTCCAGATACTGCCGCTGCGTCAGACTGACCTGTACCGCGTTTGCCTGGATCCGCTCCCGCAGATCCTTCCGGAACCGGAGCGTCACGATGATGGCCAGTGCCAGCAGGACAAGTATGAGCGCGGCTCCTAGGAACCAAAGCTTGTCCATCCGTTGTACAGAAAGATAGATGATCCCCGCGGCTACTATGAGCAGCATCGTATATAAGAGCCCGAAGATCAGGTAGATACTCGTGATCCTGTTTTTCTTCATATGGGATGATCCCTCCTCTATCGATTGGGATTGATCTCTATTCCATCGCGAATGATACGCCGGATGCGTTTTTCCAGCTTTTCCCGCGGCAACATGACTTCATGCCCGCATCCACAGCAGCGGATGCGAAAATCGATACCGGTCCTGAGCACGTCCCAGTCCTTGCTGCCGCAAGGATGTGGTTTCTTCAACCGGACTCTGTCCTGCAGTCGGATATCCATGTGCCGCGCTCCCTCCTTTATCGGTAACAGACGACGATATAATGTCCGTTATTGTCTCCGGATACCTCGCGGATCTTCAACGGGATCTCGCTGAGCGAATCCGTAAAATATACGATCAGATCCAGGTGCATTGCCCCGACATCTGAGAAATAACTGGTGCCTTTATCGGCCAGATAGGCCAGATAATCATCCAGACAGAGCTCCAGCTCCTGCATGATCGCCGCATGGGTCTCTCCCACATAGCGCAGCTGCCAGGGTTTATAGATCTTCGGCGCTCCTTCCGTCTGCCGGAAGATGAACCCGTATTCCCAGGCATGTTCCTTCAGCCACTGGCCTTGCGGCGTCAACGCGAAATCATAGTCCAGGTTCAGCGATGCTTCGGTGCAGACATCAATGGTGAGCCCCAACTGGTGCTCGTCCGCACCGCCTGGGAAGTATTCATCCACGATGACCATGTTGGTGCGCTCTTCACTGTAGCCCGCGTCCAGATACTCCTGCCGCTTGGTGTCGTACAGGTTCTGCTGGGCAGCCGCTGAAATGTAGCCATTGGCCGCGTAGACCGGTGTATCCATGTCCTGCACCATGCGCAGGAAGGCCCGTCCGGCCTCTTCCACCACCTGCACATTGCTGTTCGGAAGCGCCTCCAGGCCCTCCGGCACATAGCTTTGCGGCAGGATGTGCTCCGTATTGATCAGCCAGAGCAAGGAGGTGACCTTCTCCGACCACTCCACGACGGAGCTTTCTATTTCATTTTCCGGCGTCTGCGCCTCCTGGTCCCCGGCTCTACCCCACCGGACCACGATCAACGTGATCAACAGCAGCAGCACCGCGGCTCCGCCGATATAGGCAGCGGCCCGGTCCCGTCCACGCAGACGTATCTTTTTTCTTTTTGCCATGATCGATTGAGCAGGAGGCTGATTTAAAGCATCTCCCGCTTATTTCCTTTTCGCAGAATATTCTGGTAGTCGATATACTCGTAGATGGAGTCCTCGAACAGGTCTGAGAAGCCCTTCAGTTCTTCCAGCGTCAGCTCTTCGATGGCCCGGCCTTGGTCCTCGCAGAAGATCACGATGCGGCCTACGATGGCGTGGGCATCACGGAAAGCGCAGCCATGGGCTACCAGGTAGTCCGCCACCTCGGTGGCGTTCAGGAAGCCTTTACGCACGCTCTGCTCCATCACGTCCGCATGTACCTTCAGGGTACTGATGACGAGGGTCATGATCTCCAGGCAGGCAGAGACGGTGTCGACCGCGTCGAAGAACTGCGGTTTATCCTCCTGCATATCCTTATTGTATGCCAACGGCAGCCCCTTCATGGTGGTGAGCAGCGCCGTCAGATCTCCATAGACTCGACCGGTCTTGCCGCGTACCAGTTCGCAGGCATCCGGATTCTTCTTTTGCGGCATGATGCTGGAGCCCGTCGCGTAGGCATCATCGATGGAGACAAAACGGAACTCCTGGGAACTCCAGAGGATCAGCTCCTCGCAAAGCCGGCTCAGGTGCATCATGATGATGGACATATCGGACATGAGCTCGATCAAATAGTCCCGGTCACTGACCGCGTCCAGGAAATTATCCACGGGCTTTGTGAAATGCAGCGCTTCCGTGGTGATGGTACGGTCGATGGCATGGGTGGTGCCGGCCAGAGCCGCCGCCCCCAGCGGGTTCTCGTTCAGGATCTGCAGTGCAGAAGAGATACGCTTTGCATCCCGGCTGAACATGCTGACATAGGCCTGCATATAGTAGCGGAAGGTGACTGCCTGTGCCCGCTGCAGGTGGGTATAGCCCGGCATGATGCAGGGATACTCATCCCCCTTTGTGGTCAAAGCATCAGTCAGACTTTTAAGCTGCGCGATCAGGTTCTCCGCCTGGGACCGCGCGTACATGCGCATATCCACCGCGACCTGGTCGTTGCGGCTGCGCCCGGTATGCAGCTTTTTGCCCAAGTCACCGATACGCTCGGTCAGCTGCACCTCCACAAAGGTATGGATATCCTCATGCTGGCCATCCAACGGCAAAGCGCCGCTTTCGATGTCGCGAAGGATCCCTTCCAGTCCGGCACGGATCTGGGATGCCTCATCCATGGTCAGGATCCCACAGGATCCCAGCATCATCACATGCGCGATACTGCCCGAAATATCTTCCCGATACAGTCTATGATCGAAGGGAAAGGAGGTATTGAAATCCTCCATGACCCGGTTTTCTTCTTTACGGAAACGTCCGCCCCAAAGCTTCATATAGCCGACACCCTTTCCAAATATACATACTACCTCATTCGAATAATTATACTATATACTGTCAAATAACGCAACATCGGGATGAAAAAAGACCGTTTGAAACGGTCTTACTCATAATTGTTCATTGCCTCGCTTACATCCTTGCGAAAACCATCCATGGTGTAGTCCGTGCCCATGGCCTTCCACAGGTTCTCCGGATCCCCATGGTCCGAGGCGATCCCCCGCAGAAAGCCTTCATGATGGGAGATCACGACCCCGTCTTCCAAAGGATCCAGGTCGAAGCGGACGCAGAGCATGGCAAACAATTGTACCGCGGATTCGTAGGTCCGCTCCACTGCCGCCATTGCTTCCACGTCATCATAGCATTCGATCGTATCCCGGTCGAGCCAGTAGATGTTCGGGGATTCGCACATCTCCACGCCGATATAGGAGTCATTGCCGCAGCCTTTGGGCCCTTTCCAGCAATGATTGGCCCGCGTGGTCCACGGCAGTGCCTGATATACGATACCTGAATCCGCGTCAATGAAGGCATGGATCGATGCCCGGACATATTCAGGATCATTCCATCGTTCGATGAAGGCCATGGCCGATGGCTGCGGGCAATTCACGCTGTGCAGCATCAGCCCCTTGGGCCTGAGGGGCCGGTTCTCTTTGTACCTGGGGTTCTCTGTCATATAACTCTGGTACAGTTCCTGCTCGCCGACCATGGGCGCCGGCACGGTGACCTGGACCGTCATCGTTTCAGCCGCTTCCGTCTCGGTTTCCGCAGCCTCCACTGTGATCGTGGCTGTCCCGATGAATTCTTTACCGATGGTGACCTTGCCCATGGGGCTGACGCGGACCTTGGGCGTGTCCGAACTGTACTTGATCTTCCGCCCCTGGTCCCTGAATTCCGTACGCAGCCGGAACCATTGCTTATACACAGAATAGGGCCGGACGATCTCCTCCTGATCCTTGGCGTATATCGTTTCCGCGGAGGCAGTTGGCGCCTGCGGCACGCAGAATACCCAGATGAGCAGAAGCGCCAGGACTGCTTTACGGATCCTTTGCATTCTCTTCTCCCCTCTATTAATAAAGCCAGTCACGAAGACTGGCTCATTGGTTTCATTACACTCCATCAATTGAATACACGCAGGATGCCCTTCACGTTCGAATGGAAGGAGGCTGTGATGTTGGAGACCATGACCTTGTTCGGCCAGGACTCGATGACCATGTTGTTGCCCAGATAAATGGCCGAATGGATGACCGTACCATAGGAATTCTGGTAAATGACGATGTCACCGCGCTTCCGGTCGGAATACGGGACATGCTTCAGATACGGGGACTTCCAGATGTTGGCAGATTCATATTCGTAATCCACATGGGCGTGCCGGACCGGATTGATGGGCGTCATATCGATACCGACCGCGAACAGCGCCTGCATGACCAGTCCGCTGCAGTCGATGCCCTTGCCCGGTGCACCAGACGCGCCGATGACATAATCATCACCCAGGTAATCATAGGCCCGGTCGATCATGATCTCGATCAGCTCGGCCTTCGTGTTGTAGATCGTGCCCTGGTTCGGAGAGGCATAACCGCCCAAACTGAGCCACTGCTTCTTGGTAAAGCCCATAGCCTTCCAGGTATAAATTCCTACGATGCCGTCGACCTTCAGGCCGTGGCTGCGCTGGAAATCCTTGACCCGCTCTTTCACGTAGCTGGTGTAGAGAGAACCATACATACCAACACCATTGCTGATGCCCAGTTTTTTCAAGACCGCACGGACCTTCAGGCCTTCGGAACCGATGTCCAGGTTATAGCCGGCACCCTTCAGTTTGATATCCGTGCTCTGGATCTGGTAGTACCCCTTCGGGTTCTGGTACTTACGATCCTTCCATTCCAGCTTGCCGGTCTTCTTGTTGAAGTAATAGACGTGGCCCTTGATCGTCTTCT
>CADBPG010000071.1 GCA_902796435.1 uncultured Eubacteriales bacterium
GACTGCATGATGCAGAGATTTGAGTTCAGCAGCATGTGTGCTTTTTCCGCTGCAGATCTTTCCACACATCATATAGACTTTTGCCATCTTTTTCACCTCATCAGATCCCGAGTTGTCTTTTTTTAAATAAAATCTCCAATCTTTCCGAGCATCTTCCCCAGACTATGATATCTTCCTGAATAGATCACCGGATCCAGCAGTGTGAGATCAACGTCGAAAATATCGGCACATTTGATTCTTTCATCCAGCTGTATGTTGCGGATATGACAAAAGAATGTGGTTGAATCTCCGGTTTCTACGGCTTTTGCGACCTCGCATTCGTAGACCCATCGGCTTTCATTTAGAACAGGCACATCCAGAACTTCTCCACGAACGACCTCGTAGGAAACGTCAGTTTTGGCGCCGTCTTTTGCATGTTTTGACCCGAAATAATCCATAAGCGGCAGCATGTCCGTGCTCACAAGATTGGCACTGAAAATCCCTGTTCTAAGAACATTTTTCTTGGTCGTCTTGGTACCGGCCATACTGATCACAAAGAGATATCCGTCACCTTCCTCATGCGTTGCGCTGGCCCAGGTGATCGGCGCGAAGTTGGCAGAACCGTCTTCATTATTCGTACCTATAATAAAGGAAGGCTGTACACACATGGAATAAATAGGATCAACAGAACGTCTTTTTGCCATTTTTCCCTCCTGTTAAAATCGATCTTACTTGAAGTCAGTGGCCGCAGAACTTTTGGACCCGGTCATAGAAATCCTTTGCTTCTTCATATGCGCCATGGCCTAAGCCTTCGTATATATATAGTTCGCTGCCGGCGATCGACTGGTGCAATTGGGCCGCGGCATCGTTTCCGATGACATGATCATCACTGCCTGCGATGATCAGTGTAGGGCAGCTGATCTTTGATAATTCACTGCGGCAGTCGAATTCCAGGATCGCCCGGGCATTTTTCAGAAACCGATCATAGTCCCGGGGTTTTGTAAACCTGGCAAGGAGCGGAAAGTACTTCCTATTCTTGCGCAGATACTTTTCCGAATACATCTTTTCAGCGGTATCGACCATCAATGCGGTATGATCTCCGCGCCGCGCCATATCGATCCAGCCAGAGACAGTATCCTGTATCACCGGATTCGCGTTTGGAGCAGTGACGGCCAGGAGCAGCCGGGTGATCATTTCCGGATGATCTATGGCCATATACTGTGCGATCATACCGCCTTGGGAAACGCCCAGAAGGCATGCCTGCTCGATCCCCAGTATCTTCATGGCTTGGATCTGGTCTTCTGCCATGTCCCGGATCGAATATTGATCGGGCATTTCGTTTTTCCGGCTGAACATGTATACGGTATAGTCCTGGAAGTATTTCCTGTACGGGGCAGCCAGGACCAGTGCTTTTCCTCTGACTGTGGCCAGACCGTCTGACAGTCCGGGAAGAATGACCAGGTTTTTTGCACCTGCACCAAAGGAAACATAGTACATGTCCGTGTGATCTATTACGACGCTGCCGTTTTTCATGGTCTGTTGCTCCTTATCTTCACGCGATCGTGTATCCTTCTGCAGCTAAAACGGTCATTGCTTTTTCAAAGTTTTCTTCTTTGACGAGAATATAATCCGTGTTGTATGTCGACACTGCGAAGATCCCGATTTTATGGTCTGCCAGGATGCCGGACAGTTTTGCCAGGATCCCGATCAATGAAAAGTCCAGAACCCCCTGGATGCGGAAACCCCGCCATCCATCATCCCGAGCGACTGTATTTTGCGGTGTGTCCTCAGTTTTGCACACCAGCGAGATTTCTTCATCCGTTTTCCCAATGAAATAGAAATCGGAAGACAGGTCGATATCTGATACTGCAGTTACTTTACAGACCGTAAGTTTATGGTCGATGCGTTTTAATTCCATGATGATCCATCCTTTATAAACATGTATTCAACTGTCTCGGATGATCTGCCGTATAGCGTCCGCGTATTGGTCCGCATGGTTGATCGAGAATTCGCCATGTTTCAGACCGGGCAAGGGGTGCAGTGCGCAGGCCGGACGTGCCTTACAGATCGCTTCAGCAGAGCGCCGGATCGTTTTAGTTTCTTTTGCTCCGAAATAAACATGTATCCTGGCGGAGGATTCTTGGAAAGCGCTTTTAAGTGTATAGGACGTGTTCGCCTGCAGAAAAGCGATCATGTCCTGCTTCTGTATCTGGCAGGTGTCCCGGTAATACGCCTCGAACAGTTCCGGCTTGATGTGCAAAGATCGAAACTGTAATCTGGCAAAGCTTTTGTTTTTGATCAGTCCATAACTGCTGCCAAAGGCCGGAGCGATCAACGCGTGCGTCAGCCGGGATGGCAGGACAGCGGCACTCTCGACCAGCGCATAGGAGCAGATGTCTTTGCGTTGCGCCAGTATTTCCAGCAGGATCTGTCCGCCCAAAGAAAGGCCGCCGATCAGTAAGACTTTCCCATTTAAGTGTTCATCGATGAAGGAAATGATCTCAGAGGCGTTTTCTTCGATCGTTGTAAAAGGACGGTCGCTTCCGGCGTGTCCGTCCAGGATCGGAAGGATGACATGGTATTCTTCCTGAAGCAGCTCTGCCACTGCCCGGTAGTTCCACCATGATAACCCGCCGCCATGCAGCAAAAGGATCACGTCTTTCTGTTTTGGCCCATACTCCTGATATTTCATGGTTTTTCAACCTCGCCGCTATCGATTTGAACAGCATTATACCATCTGAAACGTTCGAAATAAAGTACACATTTCTTTTCGGACGAAATAAGGCATATAAAGCCTTGCCAGAATAAGATAAGTATGATAGAATATTCACATAGTCTATCTGAGGTCGAAATCCTGTATTGAGATCAAAGATGCGAAAACAATAGCAACACGTGGATCGTATCTATAGGTGGATACGGTCCTTTTTTATAGCAAAGGAGAACAATACCTATGTTGAAAATCGCGATATACGGAAAAGGCGGCATCGGAAAGTCCACGATCACCAGCAACCTGGCGGCGGCCTTCGCCTCTTTGGGCAAGAAAGTCATCCAGATCGGCTGTGATCCGAAGGCGGATTCCACCATCAATCTGTTGGGCGGGGTACCGCTGAAGCCGGTCATGACCTACCTGCGGGAGAATGACGCGGATCCGGAGACCATCGAGGAGATCTCGAAGGTCGGATACGGCGGCATCCTGTGCATCGAGACCGGTGGTCCAACGCCGGGTCTGGGCTGCGCTGGCCGGGGCATCATCGCCACCTTCCAGCTGCTGGAGAGCCTGGAATTGTTTGAGACGGTCCAGCCGGATATCGTGTTGTATGATGTTCTGGGCGATGTGGTCTGTGGCGGCTTCGCTGCGCCGATCCGGGAAGGCTACGCCGAAAAGGTGCTGATCGTTACCTCCGGCGAGAAGATGGCCTTGTACGCGGCCGGCAACATCAATCAGGCGGTCAAGAATTTCGAGGACCGGGGCTATGCTTCGGTCGAAGGCATCATCCTGAACCATCGTAACGTAGAACATGAAACGGAAAAGGTCCAGCAGTTCGCGGATGAAAACGGACTTACCATCATCGGCGAGATCCCGCGCAGTGCGGAGATCAACCGGTATGAGGACGAGGGCATGACGGTCATCGAGGCGGATCCTACGCTTCCGATCAGCCGCTGTTTCATTGATCTGGCCGAGAAGCTGCTGGCAAATGCGGAAAAAGGAGAAAACGCATGAACAGTCCCGTATACTTTACGGCCCGTGCGCTCAGCGAGATGGGACGGGATCAGATCCCCGCGGAGCTGATCTCCAACACCCACCTGATCTACAGTTCGCCGGCCACGCTGGCGTTCAACTCGCCCGGCGCGGAGGGATTCGGCGTGAAGCGGGCAGGCCTGGCGGTGCCGGGTTCCGTCATGCTCATCGTTTCCCCCGGCTGCTGCGGCCGCAATACTTCCATGATCAGTGACATGCCCCAGTACCATGATCGGTTCTTCTATCTCACCATGGATGAGACGGACGTGGTGACCGGCCGGCACTTGAAAAAGATCCCCGGGGCGGTCAAAGAGATCGTGGAGCACCTGGAGGGCATGGGTAAGAAGCCGGAGGTGGTCATGATCTGCATCACCTGCGTGGACGCCCTGCTGGGCAC
>CADBPG010000072.1 GCA_902796435.1 uncultured Eubacteriales bacterium
ATCGCCAGCCACATGCCGGCAATGCCGAAGGCGCCAAGAACCAAACAGATCAGTTTCACGCCGATGGCGAACACGATGTTTTCATAGACGATGCGCATGCACTTGCGGGCAATGCGGATCGCCTTGGAGATCTTTAAGGGATCGTCATCCATCAGGACGATGTCGGCCGCCTCGATGGCCGCGTCCGATCCCATAGCGCCCATGGCGATGCCGATGTCGGCCCGCATCAGGACCGGTGCGTCATTGATGCCGTCACCGACGAAGGCCAGCACCTTGCCATCCTTAAGTAGCGCTTCTACCTGTTCGACCTTATCCTGCGGCATCAGTTCTGCACGCACCTCGTCGATGTTAAGCTCCGCTGCCACGGCTTCGCCCGCCTGTCTGCGGTCACCCGTCAGCATGACAGTATGGCTGACGCCCGCTTTCTTCAGGCGGCGGATCGCCTCCTGCGCGTTCTTCTTGACCCGGTCGCTGATCAGGATGCTGCCCAGGAACCGTCCGTCCTCCGCCACGTATACGACCGTGCCCGGATGGTTGTTTTCCTTCGGTTTGACCCGAAGCCGCTGCATCAGCCGCAGATTGCCGACCGCCACTTCATGGCCGTCCACATCCGCGATCAGGCCTTCACCGCTGATATCATCCACCGCGCCGATCCGGTCCGGCCGGATCTTGTCGGCACAGGCTTCCTTCAGACTGAGGGCAATGGGATGGCTGCTGTGGTATTCCGCACAGGCGGCCTTCTCCAGCAGTTCTTCCCGCGTTCCTTCCGCAGGGACCACTTCCGTCACCGCAAAGACGCCCTCCGTCAAAGTACCAGTCTTATCGAAGACCATGGTCTTGACCTTGGACAAGGCTTCCAGATATACAGATCCTTTGACCAGGACACCGGCCCGCCCCGCACCGCCGATGCCGGCGAAGAAGCCCAAGGGGATGCTGATGACCAGTGCACAAGGGCAGCTGATGACCAGGAAGGTCAGCGCGCGCATGATCCACTGGCTCCACAAAGCCTCCTGCCCCATGAGCAGCCGGATGACCGGCGGCAGTACCGCCAGCGCCAGCGCACTGTAGCAGACCGCCGGGGTATAGTAACGAGCAAACCGGGAGATGAAATTCTCCGACCGGGATTTGCGTGTGGACGCGTTCTCCACCAGTTCCAGGATCTTGGAGGCGGTGGACTCGCCGAACTCCTTCGTTGTGCGGATGCGCAGGACACCCGTCATGTTAATCGTTCCGCTCAGCACCTCGTCGCCCTCGCGGACGGTGCGGGGCACGCTTTCACCGGTCAGCGCACTGGTATCCAGGGAGGAAGACCCGCTGACCACGATGCCATCGATAGGTACCTTTTCCCCAGGACGCACCAGCAGGATCGTCCCGATCTCCACATCATCCGGATCGGTCTCTTCCACGGTGCCATCCTCCTGCTCCACACCGGCCACGTCCGGACGGATGTCCATCAACGCACCGATGCTGGCCCGGCTTTTGCCCACCGCATAACTCTGGAACAGCTCGCCGATCTGGTAAAACAGCATGACGGCCACACCTTCGACATATTCGCCGATCAGGACAGCGCCTACGGTAGCTACGGCCATCAGGAAGTTCTCATCAAAGACCTGGCGCTTGCGGATGCCCTTCCAGGCCCGCAGCAGGATATCATATCCGATGACGAAATACGGAACCATGTAGGCGACGAACCGTACCCAGTCCGGCACCTGTACCAACCTTGTATACAGTTCAATAAAAAGAATGCATGCCGCCGCGATCAAAATGCGGGTCAGCATGCGCTTTTGTTTTTTGTTCATAAGAAGATCTCACATTCATCCTCGACGTTTTTGCAATTGGCAAGCACAAGCTGCATGACCTCATTCCGGTCCACGCCCTCTTCGAACTCGACCTGCATCTTCAGGGTCATAAAATTGACGACCGCGTTCTTGACGCCTTCTGTAGCATTCGCAGCCTGCTCCATTTTATTGGCACAATTGGCACAATCCACATCGATCTTATATGTTTTCTTCATAATGGATCTCCTTTCATTTGAACAATTGTTCATATGTTGGTTTCATTATAACACCTAAGTTATATTTGTCAATGGTTTCCTCGCATTTTGTCCCTGAAAATACTATTTTATCCCAGAGACTTGCAATTCCATTGGGTGATCGCGTATAATATAGGTACTAAAACAAAAGGAGGGATCTGCATGAGTGCTGTTAATGCGCATGGTGGTATCAATAGTCCTGGATGGGAACAGATGCGTCTGAACAAGGCCAAAGAAGCACAAGATGAGGCAGAGAAGAACGTACAGATGCCTCCCAAGAAGATCCGGCAGAACCGGATCATCGCGGCTGTATTGATCGTGCTGTTTTTAGCAGTCTGCGCGTACTTCATTTTCTTCGCGCCGATCGCACCCATCAACATGGGATAAAGAACGTACACGCGCATAACGCCAGTCTCACATAAACTGAGACTGGCGTTATTTTTTTTTAATTGTTCAGACCACACGCTTACTATTCCACTTTCCACTGAAATACCGGAGTACAGAGCAAATGGCTGCCAGCAGCCATCCGCAGGGGATCGCCCAGGCGATGCCCATGAAGCCCAGCCCGCAGGCCAGTGCAAAAACATAGGCCATGACCATTCGCGTGATCAGGTCAAAGAACATGGAGATCATAGAGAAGATCGAATCTCCGGTGCCGCGCAGGAAGGAGACAAAGCATTCCTGGACCGCATGCAGTATGATAAGCGGCGCCCAGATCCGCATAAAGCGGGCACCTACATCGATGACCTGTGCATCTTCTGCGTTGACGAACATCTGCATCAGTCCCGGACCTGCCAAAAGGATCAAGGCAGACATGCCCGCACTGATCAGGACGACGAAGCCGCAGGCACGATACAAGCCGCTCTTCGCCCGCTTTTCCTGCCCCGCGCCGATATTCTGCCCGACAAACAGAGCCAGTCCCTGAGCGACACCGGACATGGGCAGATTGGTGATCTGCTCCATCTTGCTGGCCGCGGTGTACGCTGCGATCGATGCCGCGCCATAGCTGTTGATCAGGCTCTGCACCAGTACGAAGCCCAGACCTGTGACCGAGGCCTGGATACCTGAGGGTAGTCCCAGACGCAGGATATCTTTGAACAGGTCCCGATCAAAGACCATCTCGCCCTTCTTGAACATGAAGAACTCGCTCTTTCTGCGTGTATACAGGACGCACAGCAGAACCGAAATCCCCTGGGCGATCACTGTCGCCCAGGCAACGCCGGCAACGCCCATATGCAGCACCAGGACGAAGAACAAGTCCCCGAAAATATTGAGCACACTGGATATGATCAAAAAGATCAGCGGCGTTGTGGAATCTCCGACAGAACGCAGGAACGCTGCGTAGAAATTATACAGTGCCATGAAAAGCAGGCCCAGCAGATAGATCCGGAAATAGGCGACCGTATCCTGATAAATGGCCTCCGGTACATTGACCCAGTGCATGATCGATCCCGAAAGGATCAGGCCTAAAGCCATCAGAACCAGAGAGAATACCAGCAGGAACCAGAATGTCGTAGAGATGGTCGGTTTGATCTGGTCCTTGCGGTCTGCACCAAGAAACTGCGCTGCCACGACAGAGGCTCCGACAGGGAATCCTGTCATCATGCCGACCAGAAGGTTCGAGATCGGTGAGGTCGTACCGACTGCGGCCAACGCATCCGCGGATACATATTTGCCGACCACGATCGAATCGACGAGGTTATAAAACGTTTGGAAAACAAGCCCCAGAAAGATCGGCAGACTGAAAAGAAGGATCCGGCTGAGGACCGGACCTTGCAGAAGATCGATGTTCTTACGTTTCATTTTTTATATAAGCGCTTAGGGTTCTGATCTGCCCGCGCTCCCTTTCTGTTTATTTCCAGGATTCCAGTAATTTCAGCAGCAGGCCGCGCAGCGTTTCCTGCTCTTCCGGAGTCAGACCCGCGAACAGGTCCTCCTGCGG
>CADBPG010000073.1 GCA_902796435.1 uncultured Eubacteriales bacterium
CGATGGCCATTGTCACGCCGCATTTCTCAGCTCTCTCGACAACGGGCTCAAGCCCTCTGATGAATGAGTCGAGCGCCTCTTCGGAATGTGTATTGGCGTCCATCTTATACTGTGCGTTGGGCGCGCCGGTCTCGGTTCCCACCACGCCGGCTCCCAGAAGGGACGCCACGCGAAGATGGCCATAATATCTGCTTTGGATTTCCTTCAGTTTTTCCGGATCCGGATGTGCCAGATTCAGATAGCACCCGAGAACTGCGACGTCCAGCCCCTGGCCTTCAACTACTCTCTTTGTATATTTTGCCAGTCCTTCCGTCAGTGCACAGTCATCAAAAGTATACCCTTTAATCACTTTTGAATAAGCGAGATGAACACAGGTAAACCCTTCCTCTCTCGCTGTCTGAGCCCGCTTCTCCATCGTCTGGAACTCCGGGCCGAGACCTGTGTGGATATCATGCAGGCGAATACCCAGCTGCATACATTCACCTCCTGTTCTGTTCGTACTTCTCCGACATCCTGCGGATTTCCCGGATCACGGGGATCACTACAAGTGCGGAACAGATTCCTGTTGCTATGTTGCTGACCATCATCGTAACGCCGACCGCTTCCGCGCCCATACTCGTGTAATTCTGCAGGTACCAGAGGACCGGGATCCTGAACGCGAAAACCCTTGCCATGTTCAGGAGCATCGTTCTCTTGACATATCCGTAACCGAGCATCAGTGAGTTGCAGGCTGAGTTAACGCCGAGTGTGATATAGCCCAGCATCTCCCAGCGGTGGATCGATATGATCATGTCGCAAAAAGACCGGTCAAACTGCTCTCTTGAACTGGCAAAGATCTGTGCCAGATAAGGCAGTGTAAAGTTGACCGCAATGAGTCCGATCACGCCGATCAGCACATCGATGCACAAAAGCCAATAGAACAGGCGCTCTGTCCTGCGGTATTTGCCCGCACCGCGGTTCTGGCTGATGACGGAGGACGCTCCGTCGAGCATTCCGGAGTGCCAGTTAGTCGTAAGGCCTCCGATGTTGTTGGACACGCCCAGTGCGCCTGCCGTCAGTTTTCCGTAGACGCCCGCCATGGAATTAACTGTGACTTTTCCGGCCGCGAACAGCATCTTCTCTGCGGTCACCGGGAAAGAAAGCCTGAAGATCGGCATCAAGGTGTCGGGCCTTAGCCGCACCGCAGACGGCGTAAAACGGAAAGCCCCCTCGTCGGAAGGCATATGGACCAGCGCATAGGTCAGCAGCGTCAGCTGGCTGCACAGCGTAGCCACGGCGATCATGATGACGCCGGATCTCAAAATATAGACAAACAGTCCGGAGAGACTGAGCTTGACAGCGATCACTGCAAGATTCAGGAACATGATCCTCCTGCTGTGTCCCCGGCTCCTCTCCACGGCGATAAATACCGTGTTGAAAAAGCTCACGATCAGGTTGAGCATCTGCAGGCGGAAATAACCCGCTCCCACAGTGATCAGATCTTCCGGCGTCCGCAGCAATCTGAGAAACGGCTTCGCAAACGGGATCAATGTGATGGCCAGAATGACGCTCAGCATCACGGCCAGTGCGTAAAGAGTGCTGGTCCTGCGCTGCACCAGCTCATAATCGCCCATCCCGTAGGCTTCTGAAATCTTTATGCATCCGCCTACAGCGAGTCCTGTTCCTACAGCCTGGATCATCAGCGTGATCTGGGCAAGAACAGCGATGGCGGACACAGCATCCGCGCTCACATGCGCGGCCATAATAGTGTCGAGAATCGTAAAGATCTGCTGAAATGCCTGATAAATGGCCAGCGGCCCGCATACCGTAAGGAGAAGCCGCAGCGGGTGAGCACTCAGGGAGAATTGCCGAAACTCCTCATCCTTCTGATGTGCGCTCATTTATCAAATAACCTTCCTTTTCCTATGTGTATGTATTTCTCAGAAATCATCATACCCACATTCAGAGAAAACTGCGGCGGTTCTGCGCCCTGAAACCTCCGGGCCGCAGGGCCGCCGCAGCTCAAAATCCAGAATCGTGATCTTCTTTACAGCACTACGCCGTCCTTGAA
>CADBPG010000074.1 GCA_902796435.1 uncultured Eubacteriales bacterium
AATCGGCACAGCGGACAGCAGCGCCTCCGTATAGGGGTGAAGAGGCTTGGAGAATAGGGCGTCCGTTGGCGCGTATTCCACCATGCGTCCAAGATACATGACGCCCACTTTGTTGGAAATATGCTCCACAACGGAAAGATCATGGCTGATGAACAGGTACGTGAGATGAAACTCCTTCTGCAAGTCCTTCAGCAGATTGATCACCTGGGCCTGCACGGACACGTCCAGCGCTGAAACGGCCTCGTCGCAGATGACGATTTTCGGATCCACCACCAATGCCCGGGCGATGCCGATCCTCTGGCGCTGTCCGCCTGAGAAGGCGTGGGGATAGCGTTTCAGGTAGGTCGTGTTGAGGCCCACCTTCGCCGCAATGCTGATAACCTTATCATTCATCTCTTTGTCGCTCATGGTCTTTTTGTAGTTGGCAACCAAGGGCTCCTTGATAATGTCCAGCACGGTCATGCGAGGGTCCAAAGAGGAGTAGGGATCCTGAAAGATCATCTGGATATCCTTGCGCAGCGCTTTCATAGACTTTTTATCCACTTTCAGAAAATCCAGTTCTTTGCCATCTCTCGTCCGATACCAGACTTCGCCCTCCGAAGCCTGGTACGCGCGCACGATGCACCGGCCCAAAGTCGTCTTGCCGCAGCCGGACTCGCCGACGATGCCGATGGTTTCCCCCTCCGAAACGCTGAAGGAAACGTCCGTTACCGCCTTCACAGTAATATTCTTTGAGGTGAAACGTTTGTGGAGCTTCTTTACCTCCAGAATGCTTTCTTTATTCATGGCGCTTCTCCTCTTTACTCGTCCCTGACTGTTCCTGATCTTTCAGCTTCGCCTCAGCCCTTGCCCGCATAGCCCGGCATGCCTCGTTATCGCAGGCAAAGCAGGCAACCTTGTGATCCGGAGCGATCTCTACCAGTTCCGGATCGGCTCGATCGCACAGACCCTCGATCCGGTGGTCGCAGCGCTCGTAGAATCCGCAGGCCGGTTTCAGGTTCATGGCCAGGGGGACGGTTCCTTCGATGGAGAAAAGCCGCTCGTTCTTACGGGAGCCGATCTTATGGACGGAATGCATGAGACCGTTGGTGTAGGGATGCTCCGGGTCGGCATAGATGGTAACGGCCGGGCCGGATTCTACGATCTTGCCCAGATACATCACGTTGACCCGATCGCACATCCGGGCCACTACGCCCAGGTCGTGGGTGATAAAGAGGATGCCCATGTCGGAATCCTTTTGCATAGCCTTCATGAGCTCCAGGATTTGAGCCTGGATCGTCACGTCCAGCGCCGTGGTGGGTTCATCCGCAATGAGGATTTTCGGATGGCACACCAGCGCCATGGTGATCATGGCGCGCTGCAGCATGCCGCCGGAAAATTCATGGGGGAACTGGTTGTACCGCTTCTCCGCGTTGGCGATGCCTACCTTCTTCATCATGGCGATGGAGAGTTCCTTCGCTTCCTTCTTGTTTTTGGTGATATGGAGCAAAGCGGCCTCGCTGATCTGATTGCCGATGGTATAGAGGGGAGAGAACGCCACCATAGGCTCCTGGAAGATCATGGAGATTTCTTTGCCGCGGATCGAACGGATCTGTTTGCTCTTGGGGTTCATGGCCAGCAGGTTCTGTTCGCCCTCGGTGGGGTGGTTGTAGTTGATTTCACCGTACACTTTGCACTTTTTGTCGTTGATGCCGAGAACGGCTTTGCAGGTCAGGGACTTGCCGCAGCCGGATTCGCCCACCAACCCCACCGTCTCTCCTTTGCGCATTTCGAAGTTGACGCCGCGCACCGGCGTCAGCGTGCCTTCCGGCATGGGAATCTCCACGCGCAGATCTTTGATCTGAAGGATCAATGAATCATCCATTTGCCGCACCCCCTTACTTATAGGGATCCGCCGCGTCGCGGAGTCCGTCGCCGAAGAAGTTGAATGCCATGACCGTGATTGTTACAAATATGATCGGAATCAGTTTATTCGGATGCTGCGCGATGACGGCGATAGAACTGCATTCCTGCAGCAGCACGCCCCAGCTGGTGGCAGGCGAGCGGATGCCCAGGCCCAAATAGGACATGGAGGTTTCGCCTACGACAGAGCTCGGTATACTGCGCGTTACGGAAACGATCAGATAGCTCATGAAGCCCGGCACTAAGTGTTTCCAGATGATCGACCAGGTGGATACGCCGGCCAGCCGCGCCGCCATCACATAGTCGTCATTCTTGGAGGACAGGAACTTGCCGCGCACGATACGCGCCATGCCTGTCCAGTTGATGAAGGAGAGGATGATGGTCATGTAGAAGTACAGCTGTATGGTGGACACGCCCGCGGGTATGGCCGCCGACAGCGCCATCCACAGGGGAATCTGGGGTATCGCTCCTAAGACCTCAATGATCCTCTGAATGACCATATCGACTGCGCCGCCGAAATAACCCGAGACCGCGCCGATGATGACGCCCAGGAACAGGCTGATGATGGCCGAGACGAAGGGCATGGACAGCGACACCTGGGAACCGATCAATATGCGGGAGAACAGATCACGGCCCAAGTTATCGGCGCCAAACAGAAAGATCTTCGCTTCCGTCCCGCCGCCGCTGCCCTCGCCGAGCCCAAACAGATGCAGGTCGCAGTCGATGAACCCCAGTACTTTGTACTGCGTCCCGTGCACAAAGAATTTGACGGGATAGTACTGGGTGGTGTCGTCCTCATATGTGATCTTGAAGGTCTTTTTGTCGATGTGCTTGGTGATGGCATAGACATAGGGGCCTACGTTTTCACCCTCGAAGGTAAAGTGTATTTTCGTGGGAGCGCAGTCTTTATAAACCGCGTCAAACTCCTCCAGTCCGTAAGGGGCAATGAAATCTCCGAAGATAGCGCCGATGTACAGGATAGCCAGAACGATGAAGGAAATCTGGGCCAGCCGATGCTTCTTGAGCTTGCGCAGCATCAGCTGCCATTGGGATGCAAGATAGTAATCATCCTGCGATTTGATTCTTCTGGCCATTATCTGCTACCTCCCGAATACCGGATTCTGGGATCCAGGAAAGCGATCCCAATATCCGCCAGCAGCACGCC
>CADBPG010000075.1 GCA_902796435.1 uncultured Eubacteriales bacterium
ATTGAACCGCCGTGTACCGAACGGTACGCACGGTGGTGTGAGAGGTCGGAAATTCCTCAATCCGAGGAATTTCCTCCTACTCGATTTGGGGGCAGGGGAGATTACGCCTTGAATATAAGATATGTTGATCTGAGACGTAACCACCCGCCCAGTATCACCCCAAATACAGTTTCTTCAGCTTCTCGATCACCGCGTCATACTGGTCCCTGTGATGCGGGAACAGGCAATGGGTGCAGTCTTTGACACCGTTCTCCAGGAGAACGAAATCGCCGCCACAGTCCGTGCCCAGCGGGTAGAGCGGGCAATAACAGAACAGACAATTGAAATCACTCGGATCGTCTGTCTTATGGCAGGGAAAGAATTCACACTCTTGATTCTGAAAATAAGCATAATGCCGTTCCATGATTTTAGTCCTCCACAGATATTATAAACGGCCCTGTTCTAGGACCGCGTGCGGTCCTCCGAAAGTATCAAAAAAGGCGGTCCTTTGAATAGGACCGCGTGCGGTCCTCCACGAATATCAAAAAAGCGGTCCCTAGATAGGACCGCATACACTCCCGAAAGGATTCGAACCTCCGACGCATGGCTCCGGAAGCCATCGCTCTATCCACTGAGCTACGGGAGCATGAGTGCGCTTGCGCGACTCAAGAACAACTGAATAGTTATTCCAAGCAAAGTGTATTATATCCCAGCCGGAGAGAAATTGCAAGTGTTTTCTTTAAAGGGCCGGCCCTCATACCAACTCGATCTTGAACACATCGCCAGGCTGTGGGTCAGTCGGGCGGATGCGCTGTTCGTCCGGGCGCAGCAGTTCGAAGCCCCAGTGGTCGATCATGGGGATCTCAGCGCCGGTGCGCAGGTCGGTGATGCGGCGGATCTTGCCTTTCAGTTCCGGCAGGATCAGGTCACCCATGGGTGCTGTCAGCAGATAGCAGTACAGGGTGTTGCCTTTTTGCGTGTAGGCGCAGCCAAAGGGTGGCGTGTAGTCCGAAGCGCCGCAGCCGAAGATGGCCTCACCGGCCCACTGGTACCAGTCTGCCAGCTGCTGCAGCCGCTCGACGGCCTGTTCCGGGAAGCGGCCCAAGGGGTCCGGCCCGATGTTCAGTAACAGGTTGCCGTTGTGGGATACGCAGCCCATCAAGCCGGTGGTCAGGGTGTGCAGATCTTTGTAGGCGGTATCATCCCCACAGTAGCCCCAATGGTGGTTCATGGTGGCGCAGGTCTCCCAGAGCACAGGTTTGCCCTTGACCTTAAGCTGGTCGTTCAGCAGGCAGATCTCCGGCGTATAGTAATCAAAATCACGGACATTGTCCTTAAAATAGGAAAGGCGGTCGTTCACGATGATCTCCGGCTGCAGGCGGTAGACCATCTCCAGGATCCGCTCGCGGTCGAAATAGTCCTCATCGGCCTTGTGCTTGCTGGTGTAATCCAGGAACAGGATGTCGATCTTGCCGTATTCGGTCATCAATTGTTCGATATGGTTGTACAGCAGATCGCGGTAAGCGGCGTGGTCCTCCGGCGTGGCCACAGGGACCTTGCCGGTCTGGTAGAATTCCGGGCTTTCGGGATCGGCATAGCCGGGATGGGTCCAGTCGGGCAGAGAATGGTAGAATCCTACGCCCAGGCCTTCGGCGCGGAAGGCATCGGCCAGCATCCGGGTCACATCGCGGCCGTAGGGGGTGTTGGTGATCTTGTAGTCTGTGTAGTGGCTGTCGAACATGCAGAAGCCATCATGGTGGCGCGTGGTGAAGACCACGTAGCGCATGCCTGCGGCTTTGGCCAGACAGGCCCAGAGGGCCGGATCAAAATCAACAGGGTCAAATTGCTGCTGCAGAGCTTCGTAGATGCCAGGTTCCCAGCGGTCCATGGCGTAGGTCCATTCGCCTCTGCCGGGGATGGCGTAGAGGCCCCAGTGGAGAAACAGGCCAAAACGGGCATCGGCAAACCAGTCGGTACGATTCATGAGCGGGCTCCTTTACAAGATAGATGTACCTTAATAATGCAACGGTTCCTGGCATCCGTCAAGAAAAAATAAAATTATGGCAAAACCCGCGATACCCTGCTATAATACCTAAGAAAAGAAAGAGGTGCGCATGAGGCTTCGAAATCAGCAAAAATGGAAGATCTGGATCCTGGTATTCTTCTTCCTTGCGGGCATCGGGTTCATTCTGGCGCAGAGACCTAAGCAGGCGGCGCTGGAGTATACGGGCGATGCCTGGGAAGCGATGGATGGCAACAAGCCTTCCTTCACCCGGGAGGAGATCACCGACAAGGCCTTTGAGTCCTACAGTATGTTGGATGGGCTGGGGCGTGCGGGAGAAGCGTTCTGCTGCCTGGGGCCGGAACTGATGCCTACAGAGCCCAGAGGGTCCATCGCAGGCGTCAAACCTACGGGCTTTCAGCAGGCCAAATATCCCGGCGTGATCGACGAGGATCCGCCCTATCTGTACAACCGCTGCCACCTGGTGGCCTACCGGCTGGCGGGTGAAAACGCCAACGCGCGCAACCTGATCACTGGCACACGGTACCTGAACGTGGAGGGCATGCAGCCCTGGGAGACCCAGGTCGCCTCCTACATCGAGCGTACCGGCAATCATGTACTGTACCGGGTGCGGCCGGATTTCCATGGCAGGGAACTGGTCGCCCACGGCGTGGAGATGGAAGCCTGGTCTGTTGAGGACCGGGGCGAGGGCATCTCCTTCCATATATATGTTTTCAATGTACAGCCCGGGATCCTGATCGATTACCGGACCGGATACAGCAGAAAGGAGTAATTATGACTTCATTCGGATGGAACCCCACTTGTCTGACGAAGGATGGGAAGCCCTGGCTCCCGATCATGGGCGAGATCCATTTTTCCAGATATCCACATCGGTATTGGCGGGAAGCGCTGGCGAAGATGAAGGCCGGCGGCGTTGAGATCGTCTCGGTCTATGTCTTCTGGAACCATCATGAGGAGACCCATGGAGAGATCTCCTGGGCGGGGGACCGGGATATCCGTTCCTTTGTCAAATTGTGTAAGGAAGCGGGCCTCTACGTATTCCTGAGACCAGGCCCCTGGTGCCATGGTGAGGCCAGACACGGTGGATTCCCGGACTGGCTGCTGGAAATGGACTGTGAGCTCAGGACCAACGATGCCCGGTACATGGCGGAGGTCAGCCGGTTCTGGACCGCGTTGTACCAGGAGATCGGCGAATATCTGTACAAGAACGATGGACCGATCATCGGCATTCAGGTCGAAAATGAGTACGGCCACGTGGGCGGCAATGGTGGCGATGAGCACATCCGGGCGCTGACAGAACTGCTGCATAAGATCGGCTTCGACGCGCCCTACATGACAGCGACCGGCTGGGGCCATGCGGCGATCGGTGATCTGATGCCGGTGCTGGGCGGCTATGTGGAAGCCCCCTGGGATCCTTCCTTGAAGGAGCTGCCGCCGAACGCGAACTTCGTCTTCGCCAATAAGCGCAGACTGGCCTATTCCGAGACCCTCAATTACGATCCGGAGCAGTTCCCCTTCCTGCTGGCGGAACTGGGTGGCGGCCTGCAGGTGACATACAACCGCAGACCTCGTGTCAGTGCGGAGGATACCGGTGCCATGTCACTGGTGCGCCTGGGCAGCGGCGCCAATCTGCTGGGCTACTATGTCTATCACGGGGGCACGAACCCGGTGGGCAAGGAGCATACACAG
Source organism: uncultured Eubacteriales bacterium (assembly GCA_902796435.1). Taxonomy (GTDB): domain Bacteria; phylum Bacillota; class Clostridia; order Lachnospirales; family Bianqueaceae; genus RUG159. The sequence continues at coordinate 3,692 of CADBPG010000075.1, forward strand.
CAAGAGTGCCGGGAGGTCGGCAACTATTGTGACCTGCCTGCCCTGACCTATGATTTCCAGGCCCCGATCCGTGAATACGGGCAGATCGCGGAAAGCTACAAGGAGATCCGCATGCTGGCCCTGTTCCTGAAGGATTTCGGAGCGGAGCTGGCCGAGATGGATTCCCTGATCCCTTCCAATTCCCCCAGCGACCCGGGTGACACCCTGCATCTGCGTACCGCGGTGCGGGCGAAGGAGAACGCGGGCTATCTGTTCATCAACAACTATCAGCGCCGCCGGAAGCTGGCAGACCATCATCACCTGCACTTCCATGTGGGCGATGTGGATTTCCCGGAGTTCGACGTGTTGAACGGCGAGTACTTCTTCCTGCCCTTCCATATGAAGCTGGGCAAGCAGGAGTTGATCAGCGCCTTGGCAACGCCTTTGTGCAAGCTGCGTGACGGCTATGTCTTCTACACGGACCGGGATCCCCAGTACCAGTGGGCGGGGGATTCTGCCAAGATCCTGACCCTGACCCGGGAACAGGCGAAGAACGCCACCAAGGTCCACTTCATGGACGAGTACCTGATCATCTGCGATCAGCCGGTGCTGGAAGGCGAAGACGGTCCCTACTGCCTGGCCCGTAAGACGGTGGATTTCAAGGCTTATCCGGAGCTGCCCCACATCCTGGGTGCGCCGGACGGGGACATGACCGCCTACACCCTGCCCATTCCGGAATCCAAGATCAGCCTGCAGGTCAAGCCGCTGATGCAGACCAACTATCTGTACCGTGAGTATGAGCTTTCCCTGCGCGGCGAAGTGGCCGGCACGGACGTCTTCCTGACCATCGACTATGAAGGCAACCAGGCAGAACTGTTCGTATCGGGCAAGAAGATCGCCGATGATTATTATCGCGGCGAGCCCTGGGTGGTCGGACTGAAACGGTTCCGGTTCCCCAAGAAGATGCTGCTGCGTGTCTTTGCATTAGAAAAGGGCCAGCCGGTTTTCCTCGACGAGCCCTTGGAGATGGAGAACGGCCGCGCTCTGCGCCTGAACGGCGTGACCGCGGAAGAAGAATTCAAAGTGATGCTGTGATCACTCGTTGTCGACCAGATCCCGGCCGATGCGGTAAAGCATACGGGCGGAATCGGCCAATAAGCGATCACCATACCCATAGTAGAACATGTCGGCTTCCATGTTGAAGACGCCCTTGTAATCGATGTCCCGAAGGGCCTGCATCAGAGCTGGCCAGTCGGTGACACCGGTACGGGGTGCCTGGTGCAGATCCTGGACACCGTCATTGTCATGCACGTGCAGGCAGCCGATGTAGTCGCCCAGTTCGTGGATCATATCCTGCGGGGTGTTGCCGGTCAAAAGTGTGTGGCCGGTGTCCAGGCAGTTGACGAACCAGTCGCGGCCCATCATGTCCACATAAGCCTTCATTTCTTTGGCAGTGCTGCAGACCGTGGGGCAGATGCACTGGCGCTCCGGATCCCAGTTGAACATGTTCTCTACAGCGATCTTGATACCGTACGCTTCGGCGTACGGTTTTAATTTGCTGTAATACTTGAAATTGATCTCCTGGGTCTCCTCGTGATTGGCATCATACCGGCATTCCGGCAGGATGACCGGATGGACCACGATGTACTTCGCACCCAATAGGGCGGCAGATTTCATCGCGCGGATCTGCAGGTCCAGATAGACGTTGCCCGGCTCTTCGTCTCCGGTGTAGAGGTACTGGGGCATCGGAGAGTGGGCCTGGTGGACCTCGATCCCATGATCATCGGCGATGGAGCGCAGCCGCTTGTAGTAAGCGGTGTGCTCCGCGTCGCTCATCAGGAAGCGGGGATCCTTTTCCAGATAGAAGAAACCAAAGTCCAGTGCCTGAAAACCGGCTTCGGCCAGCAGGATGATGCCGGCCTCATCGCCGATGACAGGACTGTCCAGAACTGTAAAAGTAGAAGTACTGACTTTCATTATGTGCGCTCCTTAGAAAGTTACGACATAATTGACGATCTCGAAGGGACGGACCGTGCGGCAGATGGCGTCTGCCTCGACCGTCTCACCCAGAGGCTGCTCCAGCAGATCGCAGGGCGTGAAGGCCTTGATGCCGAAATCGGAAGTGATGCGGATCTTCTCGGTACCGCCGAAGCACTCATGGAAGCGCAGCAGGATCTGGTCGGAGTTGTCCGCCTTCTTGACCGCGTCGATCTGGATGCCGGTGCCTTCCACCGCGAACAGTTTGCGGCCGGAGAAGGGAGAATGGCCAGGCGTTGCGCAAAGCGGCAGGTTCAGCGCCAGGCTTTCCTGGATCACACCGCCTGCAACGGGGCCTGCGGCATGGGGGAACAGGGCATAGGTGAAATCATGGGTGCCCATGTCGGCCTGCGTGTCCGGATGCTTACCGCTCTTCAGCAGGGAGAGCTTGATCGTGCCGTCCTTGGCGTTGTAACCATACTTGCAGTCATTGAGGATGGCCACACCGTAGTTCTGCTCGGACAGGTCGCCCCACTTGTGCCCGACGACCTCGAACCGTGCCCAGTCCCAACTGTTGTTGAAGTGGGTCGGACGCTCCACGTGCCCATACTGGATATCGTAGGTGGCCTTGGTGGTGCGGATGGAGGTGTCGAAGGCGGCCTTCAGCAGGCGATGGTCTTCGTGCCAGTCCACATGGGTCTTGAAATCGATGCGGCGGCTGTCGCGGTAGAGGATCGTATCCTGCTCGATCCGGGACTTGCCATAGGTGTAAGCAGCGGAAAGGACTATCCGCAGCGGACCGTTTTCTTTCACAGTGAGCGGGCCGTCCGGCGTGACATATTCCTTCTTCTGGGTGTAGAAGATATCGATATCCCAGTTGTCATATTTGATGGGCTTATCTTCGAAGATCTCCAGCGCGTTGCCAAGCCCTGCTTCCTTCAGGACCTCGCGGTCCTCGTCCTTGTCATAGATGCGGCACAGGAAGTTGTTGGCATCATACTGCAGGGTGTAATGCGGGGTCTCCACAACGGAACCATTGCAGGAGAAGGGGACCTCGGTGGCGGGTGCGCCAGGCGCAGCGTAGAAGGTCTTCAGCGAGAGGGCCGGGACCGGCAGACGTACCAGGACGCCGCCATCGGTCTCCTGGGTCTCCAGCACCTGACCTGCGTCATCGGTAAAGATCGTGCTGTAGACGCCGGGCACGTAGACTAGGTCCGTACGATCGAAACTGCTGAAGTTGCAGACGGTATAGGCATCGTCATAGGTAGAGACCAGGTGGGACAGGGCGTCCTTCGTCACGCGCTCTGCGTCAGCCAGGACCTTGGCGTACATGATGTCGCTGTCCTCGTAGACTTCGCGGATGGAGGAACCGGGAATGATGTCGTGGAACTGCAGCTCCAGCACCGTATCCCAACTGTTATACAGGGTCTCGGCGTCACAGCCGCCGCCCAGGATGAAGGAAAGGGCGGAGAGCCATTCTGCCTGGCAAAGGGCAAATTCAGAACGACGGTTGTTCTGCTTGTTGTGCGCCTGGGAGGTGTAGGTACCGCGGTGGTATTCCAGATAGAGTTCACCATCCCAGACCGGAACTTCCTGCACAGCATCGGCATCGGCTTTGGCAACGTCCTCATGGAGCTTGTCAAAGAACTCACCGGCGCGGGCAGCCTTGACCTGCGGCAGACCCGGGATGCGGTCCATCGCACGGCGCATCTTCAACATATCGTGGTCCACACCGCCGCCACCGTCTCCATGACCATAGGAGATCAGGAAGGAATGGGTCAGCTCCTTGTTCTGGAACTTCTTCCAGCCGCCCAGGACAGAGACTGGGGAAATGTCTCCATTATAAGTGGAGCCGCGGCGCTCGATCCCTTCCACGGAGGAGGGCACGTCGATGAAGTAGGTCAGCACGTCGGTGCCATCGATACCGCGCCAGCGGAACACATCGTTCGGCATGGTGTTGAACTGGTTCCAGCTGATCTTGGTGGTGGCGAAGGTCTTGATGCCGGAGAGCTTCAGGATCTGCGGCAGAGCCCAGCTGTAACCGAAAACGTCCGGCAGCCACAGATAGGTGCAGGTCTTGCCGAATTCCTGGCGGAAGAAGCGGATGCCGTGCTGGAACTGGCGGACCAGGCTTTCACCGGAGGTGATGTTGCAGTCAGCTTCCAGCCACATGCCGCCTTCTGGCTCCCAACGGCCTTCCGCGACCCGTTCTTTGATGCGCTCGAAAAGTTCCGGCGCGTCATTTTTGATATCCTTGTAGACCTGCGGAGAAGAGTGCATGAAGACATATTCATCGAACTCTTCCATGTAGCGCAGCACGGTGGAGAAGGTGCGCTGTGCTTTCTCGCGGGTATGCTTCAGACGCCACAGCCAGGCCACATCGATGTGGGAATGGCCCACGGCGTATGCGGTGATATCGCTCTTGTATTCGATCTTGTCCAGCTCGGCCATCAGAACGGCCAGAGCCTCTGTTACGGTGTCAAGGTAGCGGTCATGATCCCAGTTGATGACGAGCAAGGCCTTTTCCAGCGCCTGCTCCAGCTTCTGACGCAGCGGATCCTCTGGAGCCAGAAGCGGCAGGGAGCCGGCGATGGCCCGGGTGAAATAGTACATTTCATCGGCGGCTTTGTGCAGATATCCGACCTCCGCCTGCTTGAACTGGTGATAGAAGGTCACGTGGGGGCCACCGCCCTCCAGACCGGTCCACAAAAGGAAGGTCAGACGGGCGTCCTGGCCGGCCAGATCCTGGAAGACCACATCGTTGTGGAAGGTGTCCACGCCCTGATACCGGGTGCCGTTGACGTACAGCAGGGATTCAAAGGCGCTGTTGAAGCCGCCGCCGGTCTTGCCGAAGTCGAAGCGGCCTACGACCTCATAGCCTTCTCGTGCTTCCGGCAGACGGATGGTCTTCTCCAGCCAGAGATAGCGGTCACGGCCGACAAAGTGGTCGCCCTGGGCGAAGAGCGGGCCCTCTACAACGGCCGGTGCCTCGGTATGTACCGTGTCGCGGTCCAACGTATCCTCCATAGAGGTCAGAGGAGAGATGGAGACCATATCCACGTAACGGCGCGTGGCCATTTCTTCAGCGCGCCGCTGAAATTTTTCTACGGTGAAAAACATACGAAATACCTCCGTAAGAACATTGTTTTCCTTATTATAAAACACGGCGGGGCGAGTGTCAAAACAAGTTGTGCAGAAATCACATTCATGATACAATGGTTCTGTTGTTTGGAGAAACGAGTAATGAAAGGCGGCGTATGATGCCCGAAATCAAGAAAACAACGACGCGTCAGATGACGAGCGGCTCGATCATCAAGCAGATCCTGCTGTTCTCGATCCCGCTGATGCTTGGCAATGTATTCCAGATGGCCTACAACACGGTGGACTCCATCGTCGTAGGCAATTTCGTCGGCACACAGGCACTGGCGGCGGTCGGTTCGACCACGATGATCGTCAACATGCTGGTCTTCTTTTTCAATGGCTTCTCTGTAGGCGCCTGTGTGGTGATCGGCCAGTATTTCGGCGCCCGCGACATGGAGAACCTGCACCGGGCGGTGGAGACCACCATGGCCATGACCTTCATCTTCTGTGCGCTCTTTACCGGGATCGGTGTGCTGGGCGTGCGGCCGATGCTGAGGTTCATGTCCGTGCCAGAGGACGTGTTCGCTGATGCGACCACTTATCTAAGGATCTATTTCTTCGGCCTGTCCGGCCTTTTGATCTACAACATGGGCAGCGGTATCCTGCGGGCCGTGGGCGACACCACCCGGCCTCTGTATTTCCTGGTATTGACCAGCATCCTGAATATCATCCTGGACCTTTTGTTCGTACTGGTCTTCCATCTGGGCATCGCCGGCGTGGCCTATGCGACGATCATCGCCCAGGCGGTCTCGGCGGTATTGACTCTGGTTCTGCTGACGCGGACCCGGGACATCTACCAGCTGATCTGGAAGGACCTGAGCATCGATGGCAAGCTTCTGCGCAGGATCTTCGCACTGGGACTGCCGGCGGGCGTCCAGTCGGTCATCACGGCCTTCTCCAACGTTTTCGTACAGTCCTATATCAATTACTTCGGTTCCGCCTGCATGGCCGGCTGGAGCTGCTACAACAAGCTGGATTCCTTCATCATGCTGCCCCTGCAGAGCTTCTCACTGGCGGCCACCACCTTCGTCAGCCAGAATATCGGCGCGAAGCAGATCAAGCGGGCGGACCAGGGTACGCGGACGACGATCCTCCTGTCCTTAGGCGTCACCGGTGCCATCGCCCTGGTGATCTACATCTTCGCGGGACCGGCCATCGGTCTGTTCTCGAAGGATGACGAAGTCGTCCGGTTCGGCATCATGTTCATCCGGGCCAACACCTTCTTCCTGCTGGCGAACTGCGTGAACCATGTACTGGCTGGTGCCCTGCGCGGCCGGGGCGATTCCCGCGGCCCCATGGTGATCATGCTGACGGCCTTCGTGGCGATCCGGCAGATCTATCTGTTCGTGGTGACCCATTACATTTCCAACACGGCTCTTCTGGTCGGCTTCGGATATCCGGTCGGATGGACGACCTGCTGCATCCTGGAACTGTCCTATTATTACTTCTTCCACGTACGGAAAAACCGGAAGAGTGCCACGGCCTGAGACGGTTGGTTTTGCGCTTTTTATCTCTGAATCGCACGAAAATACGAGCCGTTACAGACCATCGTAATATCATATCATAGCATCAGAATAAATCATGAAAAATCCTTGAAAACCGCTAAAATAGCGGTTGACAAGGATTTTCCTTTTATGTTATCATAAGTCTCACCCACTCCTAAAAAGTGGTACTGCGCAGGGTGAAAACCAGCCAGATCGGCCCAATAAAAAATTTTAAAAAAAGTTAAAGTTTTTGTTGACAAGTCGAAAGCAGCGTAGTATAATATCTTTTGCTTGCTGCGAAAAGCAAGCGAAAAATGAACATTGAAAATCGAACAGTGTAACATCAAGAGTCAAAGACGCTGAGCTTCGCTCAGGTCTGTAACAACTCTTACGAGTTGTTACGGC
>CADBPG010000076.1 GCA_902796435.1 uncultured Eubacteriales bacterium
AAGACCGAACCCGTCGGATCCGCCAGATCCTGGTCCGGATCATAGTTCCGCTCCGCGAGGACCTCTTCCGTATTGTGACAGTTCATATATCCCGCCAAAGCGCAGAAGATCCGGCCGCTGCCCTTACTGTACGCAGTGACCTCCTTCTGGTATTCCCGCATGCAGGAGACCGGTGCCTGGCCGGTCAAAAGCGCACTGTCGCCCAGGATCTCCTGATCCAGGACCGTACCGTACATGCGCTGTACATCGGACAGGGCTCTGCCGATGTTTTCCGCCGGGATCTCCAGACGGAAATCATAGACCGGCTCCAGCAGGATGCTCTGGGCCTTCATCAGGCCCTGACGGACCGCACGATAGGTGGCCTGGCGGAAGTCTCCACCCTCGGTGTGCTTCAGATGGGCCCGCCCATTGATCAGGCTGATGCGCATGTCCGTGATGGCCGACCCGGTCAGCACGCCCCGGTGCTGCTTTTCCTGCAGGTGGGTCAGCACGAGCCGCTGCCAGTTCCTGCTCAGCACATCCTCAGAACAGCGGCTTTCAAACTGCAGTCCCGATCCGCGAGGCAAGGGCTCCAGCAGCAGATGGACCTCTGCGTAGTGGCGCAGGGGTTCAAAATGGCCGACACCCTCCACCGGCGCCGCGATGGTCTCCTTGTAGACCAGACGCCCACTGCCAAATTCTACAGGCACGCCGAACCGCTCGTAGATCCGGTTCTTCAGCACCTCGATCTCGATCTCACCCATCAGCTGGGCATGGATCTCCTGCAGCTCCTCGTTCCAGACGATGTGCAGCTGAGGGTCTTCCTCCTCCAGTTCCTGGAAGCGCAGCAGCATGGTGTGGGCGTCCGCGATATGGCCGGTCCCGTCCGGCAGGATCCGGATCTGATAGGTCAAGACGGGTTCCAGCATAGGCCGGATGGAGTCCGGCTCCGCGCCAAGGCCCTGTCCTGCATAGGTCTGGGTCAATCCTGTCACCGCACAGACCTGGCCGGCTGCCACAGCTTCGACCTGCTCCGCCCCACTGCCCGAGGGGATCAGGATCTGGTTGACCTTTTCGGTCCACTCCTCCGTCTGGATATCCTCGCGGGCCTTTAAGGTGCCGCCGGTGATCTTCATATGGGTCAGCCGCTGGCCCTTCGCGTCCCGGGTGATCTTGTAGACCTTCGCGGCGAAGGTGTCCGGATAAGTCGGGATCTCGGTATAATGACACAGAGCATCCAACAGTTCTTCCACGCCGAAGACCTTCAGCGCTGAGCCGAAGAAACAGGGGAAGACCTGCCGGTTCCGGATCAAGGTGCGGATCTCTCCCACCTCCAACGTTCCGCCGGACAGGACGCGCTCCATCATCTGCTCATCGTAGACGGCCAGGTCCTCCTGCAGTTCCATGGGGTCCTCACCGAAATCGATGCAGCCGTCACTTAAGTCCCGCTTCAGTTCCTGCATCAGGCGGGCACGGTCGGTCCCCGCCTGGTCCATTTTGTTGATAAACAAGAAAACAGGCACCTGATATTGTTCCAACAGGCGCCACAAAGTGACGGTATGCCCTTGCACACCGTCTGCTCCGCTGATGACCAGCACCGCGTAATCCAGGACACTCAAGGTCCGTTCCATTTCCGCGGAAAAATCCACATGGCCGGGGGTATCCAGCAGGGTCACCGCACGTTCCTCGTCTCCCCGTCTCAGGACGAATTCCGCCTGCTTGGAGAAGATGGTGATCCCTCGGGCCCGTTCCATGGCATCCGTATCCAGGAAGGCGTCCTGGTGGTCCACCCGGCCCATTTTCCGGATCGCACCGGTCAGATATAATACACTCTCAGAAAGGGTGGTCTTACCCGCATCGACGTGCGCCAGCATGCCGATGCAGATATGACCGTTGTACTTCTCACTCATTTTATAATTCCGGCAGCCAGACCCGCATCTGATTCAGACCGCGGTTGCCCCAGGTATAATACGGTACCATGACGATATCCGTAGGCTTCAGTTTCGGGCGGGACGTGCTGTAGAGACTGTCATCCGTCTGGATACTGTAGCCCTCAGCCACCAGCTTGACCGTTCCGCAAAGCTCATTCGTGGGATCCTCCACGTGGATCGCGCCATCCGCCGGCAGGCGCAGAGAAAGGATCTCCTCCTCGTTGTCCACGCCTTCTGCGCAGTAGACCAGGGGGCCACGCTGCACGGCCACCAGACCGCTGTCCGTAGCGATCTTCGGGTTCGCATAGAAGCGTTTCGGCTCCATGTCCAGATACAGTTCCACACGGCTGGCACCTTTGATGTACTGGTATCCATCCTTCGGACGCACCACCATAGGCATGCCGTCCACGACCATCTTCGTATGGCCGCTCCATTCCGGGATCCGCACTGCCAGGGTGATCGGCGCTCCGTCCAGTTCATACACGACGCTGCCCTCATAGGGATAGCGGGTCGTCACAGAGATCCTGGCGCCCAGTTCCTCCGTCAGGTCCAGGCTGCCGCCCATGAACAGATGGGCATACACCGTCTGGTCCTTGACACCCCAGGCATACTTGGCAATGGAAGCGATGGTCCGGGAAACATTCGGCGGGCAGCAGGCGCAGCCATACCATTTCGGCCGCTGCGGCAGATCATGCTTGTAGCCAGCTACTTCACCGGAGATGCCCGGCAGGACTTCCAGCGGGTTCACGTAGAAGAACCGCTTGCCATCCAGCTGCATGCCGGCCAGAACCGTATTGTACAAAGCCCGCTCCATCACGTCCGCATAGCGGCCCTGGGGTTCCAGTTCCAGCATTCTGCGGGCGAAAAAGATCAGGCCGATGGAGGCACAGGTCTCCGCGTAGGCCGTGGCGTTCGGCAGATCATAGTCCTTGGTGAAGGCCTCGCCATGCACCGTAGATCCGATGGCACCGGTGATATACATCTGCCGGTTGGTGATATTGTCCCACAGGCGGTGGCAGGCCTCTACCAGAGACGCATCCCCTGTGGTCGCGGCCAGATCCGCCATACCGCTGTACAGGTAGACCGCACGCACCGCATGTCCTGTGGCGACCTTCATCTCGCGGACCGGCTGGTGGGCCTGCATATACTGAACGTCCGTTGCTTCCCGGCTCCATACACACCAATCGTTTTTCTGGGCTTCTTTGAAGAAGTATTCCGGATCCACGCCGCGCACGTTGATGAAATGGGCCGCCAGTTCCATGTATTTCTCGTTGCCGGTGGCCTTGTACAGGCGCATCAGGGCCAGCTCGATCTCCGGATGGCCCGGATAACCCGGCATCTGCTGCACCACGAACCGCTCATAGATATGGTCCGCCATGCGGCACATGACATCCAGCAGGTTCCGCTTGCCGGTCGCCTCGAAATAGGCCACCGCCGCCTCGATCATGTGGCCGGCGCAGTACAGTTCGTGGGCTTCCCGCAGGTTCGTCCACTTCTTGTCCGGCCGCTTCAAGGTGAAATATGTATTCAGGTATCCGTCCGGATACTGGGCCTCCTGGATCGTCTGGATGACTTCGTCCAGACGGGCTTCCAGGTCAGCGTCCGGCTTCTGCACCAGGGAATAGGCCGCCGCCTCGATCCACTTGGCCAGGTCGGAGTCCTGGAAGACCATACCATAGTATTCCCCGGGCTCGGCACCCCGGGCCATGACGTCCGCCGCCATCTTGAAATTCGCGATGGAATGGCTCTTCTCCGCGTCCGGGATCTGGTCGCGCAAAGCCGCTTCCTGATACGGGATCACAACATCTGTCAAAAGATCTTCATACCGCTTCCAGAAGGGATCGGCGATATGAAACTGTCTGATCATATCGCTCATTGCATCTCCTTATCTTTTTTCATAGAATTCTTGTACATGAGGATTGCCAGCACGACCGCGATGACATCAGCGACCGGCTGTGCCCAGATCGTACCATGATACGCAAACAATGCGCTCATGATCAGCAGCATGGGAATATAGACGATACCGGACCGGCTCAGGGACAGGATCATGCTGGGCACGCCCTTGCCCATGGACTGGAACAGGTTGGTCAGCAGGAACAGCAGGCCTAAGATCGGGCCGGTGGAATTCATGGCTCTGAGGATATACGTACCATGCTTGATGACATCTGCATCATCGATGAAGAAGCGCACCAGCGGGCCTGCCAGCGCCTCGATCAGGATGGTACCTGCCGTACCGACGATGATCTGCATCAGGGCGGTATAGCGCAGGGCTCCGTGGAAACGGTCCCGGTTGCGGGCTCCATAGTTATAGGCCAGAAGCGGCTGTACACCAAAGGCGATGGCGATCAGCAGCATGAAAGCGATGGAATTGACCTTGCCAGCGACGCCCATGCCGGCGATCACATTGTCTCCGAACTTGACCAGCTTGTTGTTCAGGATCAGCATGGCAACGCTCATCATGACGTTGTTCAAAGAGGCAGGAACACCCACGACCATGACCGGGCCGACGATCTCTTTCACACGATAGTACTTCAGTGCCAGGCTCTGGGTCTTGCTGCGGTTCAGCAGCACGATGAAATAAATGTCCGCGCAGAGGTTGGAGAAGACCGTGGCCGCTGCCGCACCTTGTACACCCATCTTGCAGACGAAGATCAGGATCGGGTCCAGGATGATGTTGATGGCCGTACCCATCATCTGACCGATCATGGTCTCCTTCGCGCCGCCTTCGGAGCGGATCAGGTTGCTGCCGACAAAATTGAGTACCATGATCGGAGCACCCATGCCGATCCAGCTCAGATACTGCCGGGTATATTCCCGCGTATTCGTACTGGTACCGACCATATCCAGCAGCGGATTCATGCCACCCATGATCACGGCCGCAGAGATGACGCCCAGACCTACCGCGGTCCAGAAGCAGAAGCTGGAGATCTGCTTAACTCGTTCGTGTTTGCCTTCACCCATGGAGCGGGCCAGGAATGCGCCGCCGCCCAGGCCGAAGATGTTGCCGAAGCCCATCAAAATGGTAAAGATAGGTCCGGACAAAGAAACCGCGGCCAGCTGGTTCGGATCACCGATGCGGCCGATAAAGAACATGTCGACCAGGTTGTAGACGACACCGGTCAGCATAGAAAGGATATTGGGCAGACACAAGGCCCACACGGCCTTGCTGATCGGTACACTGCGGAATAATGCTTCACGATCTGTGGATTTCTTACTCAACTTTCATTTCCCCCTTCTTAAGTATATAAATTGTACCGCAAGTCGGAGGAAAATTCAATTCCTCTTCCCTTTTTCGTGGAAATGTGGTAGAATATTTTGTTGCTAATTCTGGATACACCGGCTGTACGTCCGGACGGTGATGAAAGTAGGTTTTATCATGGCTTTCAAAAAAAGCTTCAGCGCTTTTTCATTCAAGATCTTAAAGGAACTGGTCCGCTGGTTCTCTCCGAAGTTCAAGGTCGAAGGGGCAGAGAACCTGCCGGAGGATGCCTGCATCATCGTGGGCAACCATTCCCAACTGTACGGTCCCATCGCCTGTGAATTATATTCCCCGCGCAAGCGCCGCACCTGGTGCGCCGGAGAAATGATGCACAAAGAAGAAGTCGCCGCCTATGCCTTCCAGGATTTCTGGTCGCAGAAGCCTAAGTGGACCCATCCCTGGTTCAAGCTGCTGTCCCATCTGATCGTCCCCTTCTCCCTCTGCCTTTTCAATAACGCGGAGACCATCGAGGTCTACCACGACACCCGCTTGATCGGCACGATCCGCAAGACCATCGCCGAGCTTACCTCGGGCACCGACATCGTCATCTTCCCGGAGAAGGACGCGCCGGGCAACCATATCCTGTATGCCTTCCAGGACAAGTTCGTGGACGTGGCCCGCTTCTATTATCGTAAGACACATAAGGCACTTTCCTTCGTGCCTTTGTATATCGCGCCGCACCTGAAGACCATGTATTACGGCAAGCCCATCGCCTTTGATCCCACCCAGCCCATCGATGAAGAGCGGGCACATATCATTGCCTATCTGCGGGATGAGATCACCAAGCAGGCCGAAAGCCTGCCGCTGCACACGGTGGTGCCCTACCGCAATATCCCCAAAAAACTGTATCCCAAGAATAAATAAATCGAGGTCCTGCTCATGAAAGCTCCGGTCGTTGATTATAAAGCCTTCCGGCCATCCCGGATCATGGAGCCCCAGTACCAGCATCTGCTGTTGTGGCTGACCTGGCTCATCTACTTTGCTCTGTATTTTCTCACAGAAAACCTGATCCCAGCAGAAAACTGCCACGTCATGCACTGCGCGCTGGATGATATCATCGCGTGCTGCGAGTGGTTCCTGATCCCCTACACGGGCTGGTATCTGCTGGTCTTCTGCTCACTGCTCTACTTCACATTATATGACGTAGAGTCCTTCAAGCGCCTGCAGGTCTATATCTTCATCACCCAGCTGGTGGCCATGACGGCCTACATCCTGTATCCCAGCCGGCAGGATCTGCGGCCCCTGGTCTTCGAGCGCGACAACATCCTGACCCGCATCATGGGCATCATCTACGCCTTCGACACCAACACCGGCGTCTGCCCCTCGCTGCACGTTGCCTACTCTTTAGGCATCGCTTCCGTCTGGCTGAAAAAGAAGGACGCATCGCCTGCATGGAAGGCCTTCATCGTGATCCTGGTCATCCTGATCTGTATGGCGACCGCTTTCGTCAAGCAGCATTCCGTCGTGGACATCCTCTGGGCCCTGCCCCTGGGACTGTTCGCCGAGATCCTGACTTTCCATGTGATATATAAGAAAAAGCCAGAGGCCTGATGCTCTCTGGTTGCGTTTATAGTACCCACTGACGCGGTTTTCAGAGCCCGTCAGTGGGTACTTTTTTAAATCATACATACTGCGAACGGGCTGTTGCTCTGCCAGTGGGTATATTTCGGTGCAGTTTGCCCACTACACAGGAGAATGTCCTTCCACAGTATGCCTTTTGACCCTCCGGGCAGGCAATTTGTGATGAAATCGCCCCTATCAACTCTCTTTTTGCTCAAATCATACCCACGGACCGAGCCTTCTATTCTCACCGGTGGGTACTTTTTTTAAAACTACCCACGCTGCATGCCCTCCTCACCTACACAGTGGGTCCGCAAAACAATTTCTGAAAATTTCAATCAACAGTATTGACAGCGTAACATTGTTATGCTATTATCCTATCGTAACAATGTTACGTAACAACCCTTGCAAGAAGGAGTACACAATATGGAAGAGCACTTGATCTCGAAAAAGGACCTGCTGCAGCGGTACGGTATTTCCTATGGCGCCCTGTACCGTTGGAAGCGCATGGGCCTGATCCCGGAGGAATGGTTCATCAAACGGGCCACGCCAACAGGGCAGGAAACATTTTTCGATGAAGAAACGATCTGCGCCAGGATCGACCTGATCATCGCGGCGAAGGATTCGGTGTCTCTGGACGAGCTGGCCAAGCAGCTGCATCCCCACAAGGAGCAGGAGCCGGAGCTGGTTATCGAGACCAACTACGGCATCCATCGCTTCCGCACCAGCGAGATCCGCCGCATCCGCATCGGCGAGAAATGTGATATCACCGACGAAGTCGTACGAATCATTACAGATAACGAGTATTAAAGGAGGATCCTATCATGGCATATGATGCACATATCAGCGGTACCGGCCGGCTGTCCGGCGGCGAGTATAATGAAGTCCACATCAGCGGCAGCGGCCGTTGGGACGGGCCGATCCATTGCAAAGAAATGCATGTCAGCGGGGCCTGCAGTGGCACTGGCAATCTGACCGTCATGGAAGATATGCACTGCTCCGGCAGTCTGCGCGTGGGCGGGCATATGGACTGTGGCGAGATCCACATCTCCGGATCTGCCAATGTTGAAGGCAACGTGGCCGGACATAGCTCTGTCAGGGTCTCCGGAAGCCTGCACTGCACCACCCTGTATGGCGGCGATGTCTCCATCAGCGGCGGTCTGAACACCCGCAAGGATGTGGAGGCGGACAGTTTCCACATGTCCGGCGCCGGCGAGATCCACGGCCTGCTGAACGCGGAGGAGATCGATATCACGGTCAGCGGGATCCCGCGGACGATCAAGATCGGACAGATCGGCGGCAGCGAGATCTGCATCCGACCGAGTACTTCCGTCAGTCTGCTGGGCCGTCTGTTCGGCAACAAAACCACCGGCGTAGCTCAGGTCGGCGAGATCGAGGGTGATGAGATCGACCTGGCCTCCACCACCGCGGACGTGGTGCGCGGCACCAACGTCATCCTGCGGGAGGGCTGCCACATCCGACGTGTAGAATACACCGGCGACCTGGTCCTGGAGGGCGACGCGCAGGTGGATGAAAAGGTCCAGGTATGAAAAAAGGCTCTGTACCCATGCAAGGTACAGAGCCTTTCTATAATTGAACCTTAATAGATCGTGAATCCACCGTCGACCACCAGGTCCTCGCCGGTGATCATGTTGGACTCGTCGCAGGAAAGGAAGAGGACCGCCGCCGCGATCTCATCGGTCTCCGCAAAACGATGTGCGGGGATCTTTTCGATCATGTCGGTCTTGACCTTGCCCTGCCAGGCCTTTTCGCCCATGTAGGTGTTGACGACGGTAGGCGCCACACCGTTTACATTGATGCCGTACTCGGCCCACTCCAGCGCGCAGACCTTGATCATGCCCACCAGGGCCGCCTTACTCATGGTGTAGCCCACGTGTTTGTTGATGGCGATGAAGTCCGCCTGGGATGTCACACAGACGATCTTGCCGCCATTGCCCTGGGCGATCATCTGGTTGGCGACCGCCTTCGCCACGCGGAAGACACCGATGGCGTTGATGTTGATATGCTTTTCGATGATCTCGATGTCGATGTCCGTGGCGCGGTACAGGTCGACGAATCCGGGCATGGCCGCCAGGATATTGACCTCGCCGAAGGCGCCTACGACCGCTTCCATCATGGCGTCGACGCTTTCCTGACTGGTGACGTCACACTTTACGCCGATGGTCTGGACCCCGTACTCTTCCGCGACCGCCTGCGCGATCTCATCGCAGGTGTCCTTGCAGTCCACGATGGCGACCTTGGCACCCTTCTTTGCGTACATGCGCGCGGTGGCTTCACCGATACCGCCGGCACCGCCGACAACGATAGCACTGCGACCGGTCAGGTCGAAACTTCCGTCTACTTTTACGTATTTGATCATTTTTATTCTCCTTGTTTGATTCTCTTTTTCACATAGGTGAGCGCCGCTTCTTCACCCTCGTCCTTGAGCACTTCCAGCATACGTTCCAACTCCCGCATGGAATCCGGATGCATCAAGATGCGGCTCTTGGAACGTGTAAAATACTGGTATGGAGCATCATCCGTGTACTTATCTTTTAAGTAGATGCGGCTGGCCGCGATCCGGTCGCAGAAGCTTTCCGCGATGTAGCGGATCGGCATGGGGCAGCCCTCATACCGGACCGACCCATCGGGCTGGATGCGGTAATCCGTCCAGTACTCCAGATGGTGCTTGTTGCGTCCTTTATGGTGGAGCCAGGCCAGGGTGATCCCGGTCTGCCGACGCTCCGCATCGTTCGGGCTGCGGTCCCCCTGGTAGAACTTCGCGCCGCGCCAGAATTCTGTCGGGCCGTACTTGCTCAAATCATGCAGCAGCCCCTGTCGGTACAGGCCCAGACGGAAGCAGTACCGCATCACTGTGTTGCGATGCTCGGTGATGGTCTTGAAATGTTTGATCGGATGTAACATAAGTCTTTACTGTTTTGCCAGCCAGTCCAGCAGGGTGACTTTCTTGCCGTCCAGGACGACCGGTTTTCCATCATAGTCCACCTTGCAGTCATCGTTCAGCATGGGGATCCAGGCGAAGTGTCCGAAATACTCGTAGGGCTTTCCGTTCTCGTCCTTGAACTGTCCGTGCAGGTCGACGATCTTGTTCCAGAAGGTGAAGTGCACGTTCTGGGCGCCCGCGGCGATCAGCCGCTCATAGGTCGGCACCACATAATCCTTCGGCACGACCACCGGGTCATTCTTCGCATGGGTGAACCAGATACCGATATGCTTCATATTCTCGATATCCTTTTTCTTGATCGCCTTGTCATACATGGCCTCGCAGATGGGGAAGGCTGCCTTGAAGAAATCAGGATAGCTCATCAGCATGCGCATGGTCATGAAACCACCATTGGAATCACCACCGATGAAGATGCGGTCAGTATCGATGGCATAGGCATACTGGGCGATGAATTCATCGATCAGAGCTTTCAGCGCCTTGGTATACATGGACTTGCCGGAGTTGCCATACTGATGGCTGCCGTCGTCCATCCACATGGTCGGGCACTGAGGTGCCAGAACGAAGGCCCCGCCGAATTTCTTCTGGACCCAGTCCTCCGTCAGCTCCGTGACCTTGTTGCCGGAATAGGCGATCGCGACGTCCTGTCCACCCTCGCCTGCGCCGTGCAGCCAGATGATCAGCGGACGTTTGCCCTCTTTCATCTGCGGTACGAAGTAGCCATAGTTCAGCGGCTGCTTTTTGTACGAAGAGGTGCCATGATGGAACCGCTCCCGTTTCGGATTGCGGACACCCGCCAGCTGATCGAAGACCCGACCTTTGATCACTGTGTCATCCGTACCGATATCCGCGATCTGTGTCACGGTGTAATTATGTACGACATAATAATTGAACCCGTTCATGCTGGTCACATCAGACGCCAGAGCAGCCGAGCATTTGTAGATCGGGCCATAGGGCATTTCGAGCGCGACGAAATCACCCTCGTCCGCAGCATTGCCTTCCAGATCACAGACGTACGCCTTGGTGATCGGACGGTAGCCGCGACTCGGGAACAGCACATCGCGATGGATGAAATCCTTGGGCATCAGGACCGGACGGCCTTTTTTATCCACGATCTCCACGAACACACTGAATTGTTTTTCACAGATCTCGTCCGTCTTGACTGTGCGGGGCATAGCCAGGATCAGTTTTGTCACATAAGGACCAAAATCTGTCACATCGATGATTTGATAATAACTGGACATGTTCAGCACCTCCTATAAGGTGATTGTACCGTCACTTCAGCGTGGATGCAAGGATTTTTTCGGTGGATTGCGCTTTCACTTCGACTATGCTACAATGGCCGCAAAAGGAGGCTTTCGATCATGACGCACCGACCCAATATCCTCTTGATCCTCTGTGACGAAATGCGCGGCGACTGTCTTGGCATCGCCGGCCATCCGGACGTAAAGACGCCCTGGCTGGACAACCTGGCCGCCACCGGGATCCGCTATGCCCATGCCTACAGCGCCACCCCCACCTGCATCCCCGCGCGGGCCGCGATCCACACCGGCATGTGCCAGGAACACCACGGCCGGGTCGGTTATCAGGACGGCGTCCGCTGGGACTACCCCCACACCCTGGCCGGAGAACTGACCGCCGCCGGCTATCAGACCGAATGCGTGGGCAAGATGCACGTGCACCCTCTGCGCAACAGTCTGGGCTACCAGCACATCACCCTGCACGATGGGTATCTGCACTATTACCGTCGGCCGGACATGCCCGTCTTCGAGCAGCAGCGTGACGCGGATGACTATCTGCACTTTCTGCGCAAAGAACTAGGCCCCAACGCGGATATCACCGATACCGGCATCGACTGCAATTCCTGGCTGACCCGGCCCTGGCCCTACGAAGAGCGGCTGCATCCGACCCGCTGGGTTACCGATGAAAGTCTGGATTTTCTGCGCCGCCGCGACCGGGACAAGCCCTTCTTCCTGACCGTCTCCTACGTCCGCCCCCACGCGCCGTATGATCCGCCCCAGGCCTTCCTGGACATGTATCAGAACCGTCGGCTGACCCCGCCGTCCGTGGGCGACTGGGCCGACGAGTCCTCCTATCTGACCGAAGGCCGCGTGACGATCTCCACCACCGCTCCGGCGGATCCCGAGCTTCTGCGCCAGGCCATGGCCGGCTACTATGCCTGCATCACCCAGATGGATTTCGAGATCGGCCGCCTGTACATGGCCCTGGTCGAGCAGCACCTGCTGCAGGATACGGTGATCCTCTTCGCCTCCGACCACGGCGAAATGCTGGGTGACCACCACTTCTGCCGCAAGTCTCTGCCCTATGAAGGCAGCGCCCACGTGCCCATGATCCTGACCGGACCCGCGGACTACCTGCAAGGCCGGGCCGGAACGGTTTCCGACCGTCTTGTGGAGCTTAGGGACATCATGCCCACTCTGCTGGAGGCTTCCGGCGCTCCGATCCCGGACACCGTCGATGGCACCAGTCTGCTGCAGGATCCCCCCACCGACTATATCCACAGCGAGCACCTGAACGGCGCCCTCTCCTACCACGCCATCATCACCGGCAAGGACAAGTACATCTGGTTCTCCCAGAGCGGCCGGGAACAGTACTTCGATCTGCAGAAGGACCCCCAGGAGCGGCATGACGCCATCCGCGATCCCCAGTACGCCAACCGCCTCTTCGTCCTGCGCCGCCTCCTGGTCCGCGTCCTGTCCGACCGCGAAGAAGGCTTCGTCGAAAATGAAAAACTGATCAGTGGAAGACCACTGACCAGTGTGCTACATGTTTAAGAGGCGGTGATTACGTTCTGAAACGGCGACTTGCGCCTATGCGGCAGAAGGTAAGCTTGGAAGCGCTTTACCGTCTATGGTGAATTCTCTTCGCGGCAGAAGGTAAAACTTTGAGGCGCTTTACCGTCTATGATGAATGTCCTTCATAGCAGACGGTAATGATACAGGCCCATTACGTGTAGTAGACAAAACTGGTCAGTTTAGAAGGTAGCCGGATCGGCGGGTTTACGGTGCATAGTTGAGGGTTATCGTGGTAGAAGGTAATTG
>CADBPG010000077.1 GCA_902796435.1 uncultured Eubacteriales bacterium
ACTGGTGGCGCCAGTCTGCCACGAGGGAGCCCTTTCTCGTGATGTTTATCTTCCGGAAGGCTGCGAATGGAAGCTGGTAACCACGGGAGAAGTGTTTGCAGGAGGTCAGTGCGTTACGGTAGACGCACCGATCGATGTGATTCCTCTGTTCCTGAAGAATGGCGCACAAGCCTGGCTGACGGAAGAGTTTTAAGAAAACGAAGACCGGCATTGAGAACACTAAGGCCGGTCATTTTATTGGATCGTTATTTAAGAATTAAATCACAGATAGCTTTTTTCAATTAGACAATAAAATAACGATGCAATATAATAGAATCATAAAGCAATGTGAACCGGCGCCGATGTGCGCATGCAAGAAAGGAGACCCTCATGGAATATGTCGTTCTGAATAATGGAGTCAAGTGCCCGGCCATCGGGATCGGTACCTTTATGCTTACTCCGAAAGAGGCAGAGAACAGTGTGCGGGAAGCCCTGAAGATGGGCTATCAGCTGGTGGATACCGCCAATGCCTATGTGAATGAGCGTGCGGTCGGACGTGGAATCCAGGAAAGTGGCGTAAAGCGGGAGGAAGTGTTCCTTTCCACGAAGCTCTGGCCCAGTGAATATGAGAATGAAAACGCGGTGCAGGAGACTCTGGACCGTCTGGGTGTCGATTATGTCGATCTGCTGTACATCCATCAGCCCGCAGGCAACTGGCTGGCAGGCTATCGTCAACTGGAGCAGGCGTACAAAGAGGGCAAGGCCAAGGCTATTGGCATTTCCAACTTTGAAGGGAAGTACATCGATGAACTTAAAGGGCTGTGGGAGATCGCGCCTCAGTTCATCCAGGTGGAGGCACATCCGTACTTTACCCAGCAGAAACTGAGAAAAACTCTGGACCAGTACGGAATCAAATTGATGAGCTGGTATCCTCTGGGCCATGGAGACAAGTCTCTGATCGAAGAACCAGTCTTCGCAAAACTGGGTCAGAAATATGGCAAAACGGCCGCCCAGGTGATCCTGCGCTGGCATACCCAGATGGGCTTTGCCGTCATTCCCGGAAGCAAGAACGTGGACCATATCAAGGACAATCTGGATATCCTTGATTTTGCACTCACGGATGAAGAAATGGCAGAGATCGCAAAGCTCGACAAGGGCAACCGTTACTACCATCGTACCGAGGAGCAGCTGGAGCAATTTGCCGGCTGGAGACCCGCGTTTGAAGTGGAATGATGAGGATGTGCAAGATGAGAAAAAGAGGTGTACTGGCAGGGATCCTGTGCCTCTGCCTTCTGTTTGCAGGATGCCAGGCCGCAGACAACAATAATGCGCAGCCCGAAGCAGAAGTTGAAGAATCTTCCAGCGAAGCTTCTGTGACTGAAGAAGTAGAGGAATCCTCGAGCGAGGCTTCTGCTGAGGAATCCTCGAGCGAGGCTTCTTCAGCAGAGACGGAGGAAAGCGCATCTGCTGCATCGAAGACCCTGGTCGTTTTTTTCTCCCGGACGGGAGAACAGTATACAGTCGGCGTGATCGACCATGGCAATACGGCGATCGTTGCGGAAATGATCTCCGAGGAGACCGGAGCAGAACTCTTTGAGGTGCTTCCGGAGGATGATCATTATCCCATGACCTATGCCGAGCTCACTGATGTGGCGAAACAAGAACAGAATGATAACGCAAGACCTGCCTATGCCGGAACAGTTCCGGATCTTGCTCAGTATGATACGATCTTCATCGGTGCGCCGGTCTGGTGGGGCGACTGGCCGATGATCATGTACACCTTCTTTGAGGAGAATACGGAGGCGCTTTCCGGAAAAACGTTGGTGCCGTTTTCGACCCACGAGGGTTCCGGACTCTCCGGTTTCGACAAAAAGCTGGCTTCTGCGATTCCGGACAGCACGATCCTGGAAGGACTGGCGATCCGCGGAAACGATTGCCAGAACCAGCAGGACAGTGTCCGGGAAACGGTCAAGAGCTGGATCGCGGAACTGGGTATGTGAACCAAGACAGGAGTGGAAATAATGAAAAAGAGAACTGAGAAGAAGGACGCGACACCTGCACAGATCTCCCTGGCCTGGATGCTGCGCAAGTATCCGAACGTCGTCCCGATCCCAGGATCCAAGAACAAGGGGCGGATAAAAGCACTCTTTGCAGGATCGCGAAAACAGAGTATAATCTCGAGTAAGGACCAAATGAAAGGGAGATACTCTATGGAAATGATCAGTGCATGCAGAGACTGGTACAACGGAGATCCGATTTTAGAGGAATACCATGATCATGAATGGTGCAAGATCCATCATGATGATGATTTTGAATTTGAGATGCTTTGTCTGGAAGGCGCCAGTGTGGGCTTGTCCTGGCAGATCATCATGCATAAAAGGGCGGCATATCGTGCCGCCTTTCACCAGTTTAAGATCGATGCCTGCGCCGCAATGACGGATGAGGAACTGGAAGCCCTGTGTGCGGATCCGGGCATCATCCGTAACCGGAACAAGATCTTCAGCGTGCGAAAAAACGCGCAGATCGTGCAGAAGATCCAAGATGAATTTGGTTCCTTTGATGCCTATCTGTGGCATTTTTCCGAGGGGCGGCAGATCGATGGCCACTGGAAGACGCCCGCGGATATCCCCACGGTCTCAGATGTATCCATCGCCATGAGTAAAGATATGAAGAAGCGGGGCATTGGATTCGTGGGCCCGGTGATCACGTACTCGTTCTTGCAATCGATCGGTATCGTGAATGATCATCTGATCGATTGCCCGTTTAGGCAAGATTAACTTGTAGTTGTGAAAAAATGAAGAACATTGGTTCTCTGTTTTTGTTTTCTGCAATTGTATTTATGTAGTTATCACAAACATATCCCAAAAAACATTCTATGACATGTGTAGAATTCTTGACAAAAGAATGACAATTATGTATATTATAAACAATTGAGGATATAAAATAGATTTTATACCCTTATTCCATAAAAGGAGGCAGGCTTATCGTGGCAAAAGCGAAAGAAAAACCGAAAATGCCCAAAACAGGCTATATAGAAGGAGCAGGTTTTGCGGGTTTTCGGCACAACATCAAGATTGACTTCCGAAGAAATAAGGTACTATATTTCTTGTCGATCCCGATCATCATCTGGTATATCATTTTCCATTATATCCCCATGGTCGGTATCGTGATGGCCTTCCAGAAGTTCAGTCCGGCGCTTGGTTTCTTTGAAAGCCCCTGGATCGGCTTCACCAACTTTGTTCGCTTCTTCACCGGCCCGTATTTCGGACGTCTGCTTCGGAATACTGCGATGATCGGTATACTGGACGTACTCTTCGGTTTCCCTGCACCGATCCTCTTTGCATTGTTGCTGAACGAGATCAAGGTCACGAAGTATAAGAAATTTGTTCAGACGGTTTCCTATATGCCGTACTTTATCTCCATGGTCGTTGTCTGCGGTCTGATTGTTGACTTCACACAGAGTGGCGGTCTGATCTCCCATCTGGTATCTACGATCTCCGGAAAACCGGCGGAAAACCTGCTGGCCAATCCCCGTTATTACTGGGCGATCCATATCATTTCCAACATCTGGCAGGGCATGGGCTATGGTTCCATCATTTACATTGCCGCACTTGCCAGTGTCGATCAGGAACCGTATGAAGCGGCTGCGATCGACGGCGCCAATCGTTGGCAGCGTACGATCCACATCACGATCCCTTCGCTGGTTCCTACCATCATGATCATGCTGATCCTGCGCATGGGTTCTCTGCTGCAGGTCGGCGCGGACAAGATCCTGCTTTTGTATACACCCGCAACTTATGAGACTGCTGATGTCATCAGTACCTACATTTACCGAAGCGGTCTGCAGAACTATGACTATGGTTTTGCTACTGCGGTAGGTCTGTTCAATTCCGTGATCGGCACCTTGTTCCTTGTCGTTACGAACGCGATCTCAAGAAGATATACAGAGTCCAGTCTGTTCTAAGGGGAGGAACGATCTATGGTTGAGAAGAAATCTATCGGCGGCATCATCTTTGATGTGTTCAATTATCTTTTCATGGCAGTCATTGCCTTCATCTGTGTTGTTCCGATCATCCACGTTATCTGGGCTTCTGTTTCGGATCCTGCTTCTGTTGATAAAGCCACCAGTTTTATCCTTTGGCCTTTAGGAAAACCGTCGTTGAACGCGTACCGCATCATCCTCAAGTACAAGAACATCTGGACAGGTTATAAGAACACACTGTTCTATGTTGTTGCTCAGTGCCTGATCACAAGTGTGCTTACGGTCATCGCCGGTTACATCACCTCCCGGAAACGTTTCCGTTACCGCAACGTTTTGATGATGTTCCTGGCATTCACTATGTTGTTCAATGGTGGTATGATCCCGACCTACATGGTCGTCAATTACCTGGGCCTCCTGGATACGCGCGCTGCGCTGTTGATCCCGCAGGCGATGAGCGTTTTCTACATCATCATCATGCGTACCGCCATCTCCGGCATTCCGGATTCCCTCGAAGAATCTGCCCGTATCGATGGTGCTGGTGAGTTTACGGTCATGTTCAAGATCATCCTTCCGCTTTGCAAAGCAACGTTCGCGGTCATTATCCTGTTCATCGCCGTCGGCAAGTGGAATGAATGGTTCCCGGCGCTGCTGTACCTGCCGCAGTCCAAGAACAAGTACCCGCTGCAGATGTTCATGCGTGAGATCCTGATCTCCGCGCAGAACTCTACTTCTTCCGTAACACAGAGCGCTGCGGAATACATGGACAATGCGCAGATGTACAAAACTCTGGTCAAATATGGTGCGATCGTCGTTTCGACGCTGCCGATCCTGTTGATCTATCCGTTCTGCCAGAAGTATTTTGTTACCGGTGTTATGATCGGCTCCGTCAAGGGCTGACATAATATATATCACCTTTATTTCACAAAAGGAAAGTGAGGAAAAAAGTACATGTTGAAAAGAACTCTGGCACTGGTCCTTGCGGTTCTGATGGTCATGGCCATGTTCAGCGCCTGCTCCAAGAAGGATGCCGGCGGCAGCGGCAGTGCTCCTGCAGAAGCAAAAGAGTGGAACTGGCCGATCGAAGAAACCAAGACACTGTCTGTATGGCTGCAGTGGACGAACGATTTCGTTGAGGAGCCGAACCAGCTGCTCGCGATCCAGCAGATCGAGAAGAACACCAACGTGCATATCGAGTGGACCCATGTCGATGGCAACACTGCACAGGAACAGTTTGGCTTGATGCTGGCTTCCGGTAAGTATCCGGACATCATCCGCGGCGTCAACACCTATTATCCTGGCGGCACCGAGAAGGGTGTTGCTGATGGCGTTCTTGCTGAGTTGACCGATGTCGTCGATGCGTACATGCCGAACTACCAGAAGCTGCGCACCAGCTCTGATCAACTGAAGAAAGATACCGTCACCGATGATGGCCGTATCGTTGGTCCCTGGACTATCACTTCTTACTTCGGTTCTTCCAACGTCACCGGTGAGCGCGTATGGGACGGTGTCTGCGTACGTAAAGACTGGCTGGATGAGACCGGTATGGACCTTCCGCGCACCATCGCTGATTGGGAAGCGCTGCTGCCTGAGATCCAGAAGAACCATCCGGAATGCGAAGCGCCTCTGATGATCGGCTCCAACGGTGCTGATGGACTGAGCAGCTTCCTGTCCGCTTATGGCGTTCTGAAGGAATTCTATCATGAAGGCACTACTGTTAAGTACGGCCCGATGGAAGATGGTTACAAACAGTGGCTTGAACTGTTCCATGACTGGTACAGCCGTGGCCTGATCGACCCGAACTTCATGACCAATGGCGCTGACATCCTTTGCCCGGCTGACTATCTGGGCACTGGCAAAGCTTTCTCCGGTCTGGAACTTTGGGGTCTGACCGACGTCGTTCTGCAGCAGCAGGGTTACAACACCGACGAAGGATTCAAGATCGTTGCTACCTCTCAGCCTGTCCTGAACGAAGGCGACACTCCGCAGATCGGCCTGGATACCAGCTCCCTGATCAAAGAGCAGCTGGGTATCTCCAAGAAGACGGAAGATCTGGAACTGACCTGCCGTTATCTGGACTACTGGTATTCTGATGAGTGCATGCTGCTTGACTCCGTTGGTATCGAAGGCGAGTCCTACACTGTGGATGATCAGGGCGTCTATCACCTGACTCCTCATATGCAGGAAATCGTCGATGCCGGCACTGTCAACACGCTGTCTGAAGCTATGTACACCTACACCCTGGGTACTTCCGATTTCGGTCTGTACAACTGGGGTATGTTCGATCCGATCTATGAAGGCAACCCGGCTCTGGATGCGTATGATGAATTCGACAAGTCCAAGTTCGATCTTATGATGCCTTCTGCTATGACCATGACCGACGAAGAGAATACCGAATTTGCTTCTCTTTATACCGATATCCAGACGCTTGCCAATGAGAACACCGTTAAGTTCATCACCGGTGAGAAATCTCTGGACGAGTGGGACAGCTATGTAGAACAGCTCAAACAGTATGGTGTTGAGCGCTGCATCGAGCTGAAGCAGGCTGCTTTCGATCGTTACAATGCTCGTGGCTAAACACTGATCTATCGAGGAAAAGCGTCCTTTTCAGGGCGCTTTCCTTTCATTTTGCAACAATAAAGGAGAAACATACATGTCAAAAGAGTTTTATTGCACACCTACAGCGCCCGTAGTCGAAACCCCCAAAGGAAAGATCCGCGGCTTCCATTTCCGTGGCGTCGATCATTTCCATGGTATCCGCTATGCGAAAGCAAAGCGTTTTGAGATGCCGAAACCGATCGAAGCATGGGAAGGCGTCAAGGACGCTGTCAGCTATGGCATGAACTGCCCGGTCCTGAACGAGCCCATGCCCAGCGGAGAAGTCCGCATGCCGCATCGCTTCTGGCCCAGCTCTGAGCACTGCCAGTATCTGAATATCTGGACGGCCGGTTGTGATGACAAAAAGCGTCCGGTCCTGTTCTGGATGCACGGCGGCGGTTATGCCTCCGGTTCCGCCATCGAGCAGGTCTGCTACGATGGTTACAATCTGGCCAAACTGGATGATGTGGTCGTGGTCACGGTCAACCATCGTCTGAACGCTTTTGGCTATCTGGATATGTCCGCCTATGGCGAGAAGTTCGCGAATTCTGTCAACGTAGGTATGGCAGACCTGGTCGAGGCCCTGCGCTGGGTCCGTGACAATATCGCCTGCTTCGGCGGTGATCCGGACAATGTCACGATCTTCGGTCAGTCCGGCGGTGGCGGAAAGGTCACAGTTCTGGGGCAGATCCCGGAAGCAGAGGGCCTGTTCCACAAGATGATCGTCATGAGCGGTGTTCTGAGCGGCTTAGGCCTGTTCGGACATGCTGTCGATAGCAAGGAAGTCGCGAAGGCGGTCCTGGACTATCTGAAGATTCCTGAGAGCGAGGCTGAGAAGCTGCAGAAGGTACCGACACCCCAGTATATCTGGGCGGTCAACGCGGTCACGAAGCAGTTCATGAAGGAAGGCAAGATGGTCAGCTGGGAACCGATCCCGAACGACTATTATACCTGCGATCCTATGGCGGGTGATTTCTCTGAATTCAGTAAGACGGTTCCGACCATGGTGGGTTCCACCATCGCTGAGTTTGCATTCGCGAGCCCGGATTTCGGCATCCGTGCGGATCTGACCGAAGAAGAGCGCGAGAAGGCGGTCAAGGAGTATTATGGGGAAGAAGGCGGTGCAAAGATCATCGCAGAATTCCGCAAGCAGTATCCGAACACCAACGTCGTATATTCTGTCGATTATGATGGCGCATTCCTGCCGGCCACCATCGAGTACTGCAAAAAGAAGGCAAAAGAAGCTTCCGCGCCTGTCTTCAATTACTTCTTCGCCAAAGTCTTCGATTATGACAAAGGCGCCGCGGCATGGCATTGCTCCGATATTCCGTACTTCTTCCACAATGCGGAACTGATCCCGATCTGCCATCAGCCAGGTTATCAGAAGATGGATCAGGAGATGTCCTCCATGTTCGTCAACTTTGCCCGCACGGGTGACCCGAATGGCCCGAACGTGCCCGCATGGCCGGCCTGCAAAGAAGGCGAAGTCGTCACCATGGTCATCGATGATGAAAGCTTCACCGGTGTCAACAAGCAGGATGAACTGATCAAACTGGTCGGTCAGTATAAGCCGCCGTTCCATTTTGATTTCCATGCGAACGATGATGATGAAGAAGAAGGAAGTGCCTGGGTCTTCTGATCATTTTAAGAACCCAAAAGCCTGTGTCCTATAGGGATGCAGGCTTTTAATTTATGTTGAAAATCGGCCTGCTTAGTGCTATGATAGTACAATACATTGCGATGAACCTGTTTTTTATCAAAGATCTGTGATGTTAGAAAGGAATAGATCGTTTGTTTGACGGACAAGAACTGATCGAGCGGTTCCAGGCATTGATCCGGGAAGACGCGTCGGATACGCGCAGGCGCAAGCTGATCCATGCCTATTACCGGCAGATCACGCTGGAGGATGTGGACCCGGACCGTTCCATCTATGAAAGGTCTTTGAAGGCCGGCCATAAGGTGCTGATCCGGTATCTGAAGGGCCATCCATTCAAGATCCGCATGGAGGAGCCGGATGGCAGCGAGGAGTGGCTGTGGTTCCGCACGGATCTGTTTACTTATTTTATCGAGCAGGATATCCCCCGGGGTACAGTCAAAAAGGCACTGGAGGACAAGAGCCTGCAGTTTATCCAAAGGGACCTCAAGCAGCGTTTTCGTGCGCTGGAACCGGTGCGGGAAGTGCTGCAGAGTCCCATCACCGGCTATCTGGCCCAGCGCCTCATCGAGGGCCATATCCGCGAGCTTACCGCACTTTTGCTCCATGATGTGGCAGATGTGCTGGTCTCCGACGTTACGGAAGAAGAAAAGGTCGAGATCCTTTCCGAGAGCCATTCCTACACTGGCGAATGGACGCTCACCTATCAAAGATATAAGTTCCTTAAGGAACAGACGGAAAACGTCCGGCGGCAGATCACGGACCGCATCCCGGAAAACCCCATCGACCTGTATCCGGATGCCCGATCCATGCACAGGCATTTCATCCTGCACGTCGGGCCGACCAATTCCGGCAAGACCCATGACAGTCTGATCCGCTTCCGGGCGGCGGAACGGGGCATCTATCTGGCGCCGCTCCGGCTGATGGCCAACGAGATCTATGACCAGACCAACCGTCTGGGCGTACCATGTAATATGGAGACTGGTGAGGAGCATATCCTGCTGGAGGGTGCGGGTCATACCGCTTGTACCATTGAACTTTTGAATCCTACAGAGTATTACGATGTGGCGGTCATCGATGAAGCGCAGATGATGGAGGACCAGGCGCGGGGCGGCAACTGGACCCAGGCGATCCTGGGTGTCCTGGCGCCGGAGATCCACGTGTGCATGGCGCCTTATGC
>CADBPG010000078.1 GCA_902796435.1 uncultured Eubacteriales bacterium
ACTGATCACGTTGATGCCCTTCTGGCGGTAGGGAATACCCATCCGCCCAATGATGTAGCGTCCGCTTTCCGAAAGGATGCGGTTCATTTCCTCCACATGCTCGGTGCTTTCTACAATGATCGCCATTACGGCTACTCTGGTTTCCATGATGATTCCTCCGAATTACACTTAAAGATCAGCAGATACGCGGCAGCAGTTCCCCGCCCGGTTTCGGCAGGACGGATTGAGTGCCGATCTCCGTGGTCATGATGACACGGCCCACATGATCTTCTGTTACCTGGCCGATGACGGCGGCTTCCTTGCCGTAGGGGGTCTTTTTCAGCGCTTCTACGACCTTCTCCGCCTCTTCTGCCGGCACGAATACGACCAGACGTCCTTCACAAGCCAGATACAAAGGCTCCAGACCCAACATCCGGCAGACACCCTTGACCTGGGGCTGTACCGGCACATCGGTCTGGTTCAGCCGGATGCCGATCTGGCTCTGTCCGGCGATCTCATACAGGACCGTACCTACACCGCCCCGTGTCGCGTCACGGATCACGTGTACATCCGGCGCCGCCTCGATGATGCCCTGCACCGCGCTCCACAGAGGCGCGCAGTCACTGGTCACATCGGCATCGATGCCGAATTCATCTCTGGCCAGAAGGATGGTGCATCCATGGCGGCCCACATCTCCGGTCACGATGATCGCGTCACCAGGCGCAGCCTTCGTACCCGAGGTCTCCACGCCTTCCACGATCTCGCCCACACCCGTGGTGGTGATGAAAACACCGTCCACCTGGCCCTTGCCGGCCACCTTGGTGTCACCGGCGACGATCTGTACGCCGCATTCCGCCGCGGTCTTTTCCATGGCCGCCGCGATCTCCTCCAGTTTCTCCATGGAGAAACCTTCTTCGATGACGAAGGAGCAGGTCAGGTACAGGGGCTTCGCGCCCATGCAGGACAGGTCATTGACCGTGCCGCAGATCGAGAGCTTGCCGATGTTGCCGCCCGGGAAGAAGGCCGGGGATACGATAAAGCCATCCGTCGTCATGGCCATGCGGCCCTTGGGCGGCGCAAGCACGGCCGCGTCATCCGCCGTCAGGTTCGGATTAGAGAAGTGCTTTTTAAAAACACGCTCGATCAGTTCTGAAGTCTGCTCTCCGCCGGCGCCATGCGCCAGAGTCACTGTATCATTCATTGTCATCGTTCCTCACATTTCCATAGGTATAATAGGCACTGCAGGCACCCTCGCCGGAGACCATGCAGGCACCCACCGGATGCAGCGGTGTACACGCTTTGCCAAACAGCGGACATTCCGGTGATTTGATCTTGCCCTGCAGTACTTCACCGCAGCGGCAGGCCGGGTTGGACCGTCCCTCCATGGGCGGGATCTCATATTTGATACGCGCATCGTAGGCAGCGTACTTTTCATTCAGTTTCAGGCCGGACTTGGGGATCACACCCAGGCCGCGCCACTCGGTATCGATCTCGTCCATCATGGAAGCCACCAGCTTCTGCGCTTCCACACTGCCCTCCCGGGTGACTACGCGGGGATAGGCGTTGACGAAGAATGGCTTGCCCTCTTCACTCTTCTTGATGGCGCAGGCGATGGCGGTCATCAGCTCGTTGGCGGTAAAGCCGGAAACGACACCGCTGATGCCCTCGTCGACCAGAGATTCGCACAGCTTTGTACCGGTGATGGCATTCACATGGCCGGGGTACAGATAGACATCGACATAGTCCTTCAGCGCGTGATAGGCACTGGGCATGGTCTTATTGGCTGTCAGCAGGGAGAAGTTGCTGATCCCGTCCTCGATCGCCTGCTGTACCGCGATGCAGCTGGAGGGCGTGGTGGTCTCAAAACCGACGGACAGGAAGACCACCTCTTCTTCCGGATGGGCCTTGGCATATTCTTCCGCATCGATGGGGGCATAGACGACCTGCACCTTGGCACCTTGGGCCCGTGCTCCGGCCAGGGACATTTTGCTGCCCGGCACCCGCACCAGATCTCCAAAGGAGCAGATGGTCACATGTTTCTCCAGCGCCAGCCAGACCGCCTCATCGATAAAGCCGGCCGGCGTGACGCAGACCGGACATCCCGGTCCGGAGATCAGTTCTACCTCCGGCGTCAGCAGCTGACGGATCCCCAGACGGAAGATCTCATGGGTATGGGTGCCGCATACTTCCATGATCCGCAGCTTCTTTCCATGGTAGGACGTGATGATGTCTCTTGCGCTCATATGTGCACTCATGACGGATCTCCCTTACAGCAGCCCGTCCAGGACGCTGTTCATTTCATTTTCATCGTCATCAGTGATCTTCGCGATGGCTGTGCCCGCATGCACCATGACGTAATCGCCCGGCTCCAGATCATCCAGCAGCTGTACCGATACTTCCCGCTTCGCGCCATCTGCGTCGATGACGGCCGTTCCCTTGTGGATCTTGATGACTTTACCCTGTAATCCTACACACATTTTATTTGGAACCTCCTGTCCAGACAGCCTGACCCAGCGCGATGCCGCCGTCATTGGGCGGGACCATGCTGTGCTTCAGTACTGTGAATTCTTTATTCTCCAGACTCGTTTGCACAAGTCGAAGCAACAATGTATTCTGGAAGCACCCGCCGGAAAGGGCCACGGTGCGGTTGCCGGTCTCCCGGCGGATCTTTTCGCAGCAGTCGACCGTCATCCTTGCCAGCGCCTCATGGAACCGGAAGGCCAGCTGGTCTGGATCCTCTCCACCCAGTCTGCCTTCGACCAGTTCCTGGACCAACTTGCTGGTCTGCAGGATGATGCGGCCATCCCTTTCTACGGATTCATAAACCGGTGCTCCACCCTCTGACTGACGGGAGGCTTCCGCCGCGAACTGCAGCGCCGTCGCCGCTTCTCCCTCAAAGGTGGATTCTCTTCTGAGCCCTAAGATCGCACTGACCGCATCGAACAACCGGCCGCAGCTGGTCGAGGACACCGCGTTGATCCTGCGGTCCGCCATCGTCATCAGCACCTTGCCCTCTGTCTCTGAGCAAAGGCCCAGCGCTTGGGCGATCTCCATGGTCCGCTTCTTCGCCCCTTCCAGGTCCTTCTCTTTCTCGATCTGGTAGATCATGGACAGGGCAATACGCCATCCTTCTTTGGAGGACATGTCCCCGCCGATCTGCAGGAAGGGCTCGATGGAAGCACTCCGTGTAAAACCTTGGGTATCGCTGAACAGGATCTCTCCGCCCCAGATGGTGCCGTCGGTCCCGTAACCGGTCCCGTCATAGGAGACACCGATCACCTGGCCGTTGTAATTGTTTTCCGCCATGCAGCTGAGCACATGGGCGTAATGATGCTGCACCTGATGGACCGGAAGCCCCAACTTCTGGGCCACCGCCACGGTATTGTACCGGGGGTGCAGATCACAGATCACGGCCTGCGGCTCCACCTCCAGCAAGGTGGCAAAACGGTGGATGGTCTCTTTCAAAGCCTGGATCGTGCGCAGATCCTCCATATCCCCGATGTAGGGTGATAGATAACACAGCGACCCGACACGCAGGCAGAAGGTGTTTTTCAGCTCACCGCCAATGGCCAGGACCACCGGTGCTTTCGCTTCAGGGAACTGATCCACGACCACCGGCAGTGGTGCGTACCCACGGGACCTGCGGATCATATAAGGCGCGTCCTGATAGAAATCCATGACCGTGTCGTCCGCGCGGATCCGGATCTTCCGGTTGTGGGCGAGGATCTCGTCACAGAGCAGGGACAGTTCGTTCAACGCGTCCGTCTCGTCCCGGCAGATCGGTGCGCCGGACGTATTCGCACTGGTCATGACTAAGGCATCCGGCATGGTCAGCCCATCGTCATAGTCGAACAGCAGCAGCTGGATCGGTGCATAGGGCAGCATGACACCCGCCTTGGGATTGCCCGGCGCGACACTTTCCGCCAACCTTTCCGACTGCTTCTGCTGCAGCAGGATGATCGGTTTCTGGTGTCCGGTCAGGATCTCCTCCTGTTCCGGGGTCACCTCGCAATACCGCCGCACCGCCTCGATATCGCGCATCATGACGGCGAAGGGTTTCATGGGCCGCTTTTTGCGCGTCCTCAGCAGCCGGACCGCTTCCTCATTGGTGGCATCGCAACACAGGTGATAGCCACCGATGCCCTTGATCGCCACGATCCCACCATCCAGAATTGTCTTACGGATGGTGTGGATGGCCTGGTGCTGCTCCGCCCGTACCTGCTCCAGATCGATCTCCGGATGCTGGGTCAGGTCCTCATAATGGCCTGCCCCCTGTCCTTCCTTGAACTTGAGCAGATAGACCACCGGTCCACAGTGGTTGCAGCAAACCGGCTGCGCGTCGTAGCGCCTGTCCTCCTGTGTATGATATTCTCTTGCACAGTCCGGACACATGGGGAAATGCTTCATACTGGTGCGTTCCCGGTCATACGGCAGGGCGTCCAGAATGGTCAGCCGGGGGCCGCAGCAGGTACAATTGATAAAGGGATGCAGGTATCTGCGCCCGCCCTTTTCATATAATTCTTTTTTGCAATCCTCACAGATCGCGATATCCGGCGAGATCAGGATCTCGCCCTTGGTCTTCTCGCTCTCAATGATCTGGAAATCCGGGAAATCCAGGCCCTGGTCCTTGGCCGGAACACAGTCCATCTTCAGGATCACCGACCGCTTGGGCGATCGGTTGCGGATCGCGTCTTCAAACGCCAGGATCCGCTCTTCGGCCTTTTCCCCTTCCGCTTGCGCAAAGACCTCTACGAACGACCCTTTGTTGCTGACCGTTCCACGGATATCGAATTCGGATGCATGACGGGCTACAGTCGGCCGGAACCCGACCCCCTGCACGATGCCATAGATCCTGATCCGATGTATCATATATTTTCCTTTCATTCAGTTTTGTTTTCCAGACAGCGAAAACTGGTTCTTCGGAAGGAAGCGTCCTTGGAAAGCACCGGCCATCCGCTCCTGCACCGGATCTGCGATGATGATATCGAACCGGCCGCTTTCCGCAAGCGCGGTGAAATCATCCTCTTCCCGGAGGCGGACGTCCCCTTCTCTTTTCAGTTCCGGATCCATCATGAACCAGCTGGCCACGGTCACCTTGGTGCCTATTTCCTCCAGCACCTTCCGGATCGAACCTGCTGTGACCTGCTGGTCCACCACAAGGACCTGCTGTCCGGCTTGTATGTCCACTTTTTCTGCATAGCTCATGCCTAAGGGATCCTCCACCTCATAGGGCGTGCCGAACTTTCTCCTTAGGTACCGGGCCGCTTCCAGCCCCGCCGGTGACACGACGATGTTCTTCTCTACCTGGCCGGCGTTTTCGATCCAGTCCAGAGTCTCCGCGCTGCCATAGAGGAAGCACTCATCATACCCTTGGGCCAGATAATAGGACCGCAGTTTTTCTTCCGCCTGCGCGTCACTCATATCCAGCGGATCACAGCCCAGGATGCCCACGCTGTGGGTCTTCGCAGCTTCCTTCTGTCCGGCAAAGGCTTTGACCAGTTCAAAGTATGCCTTGGAAGCACCATTATCATACAGATCCATGCCGTTCGTATCGATGGGCAGGATCTTCATTTTTAGCTTTCGTTCCGCCATGCGCATCAGTGCGTGGTAATCCGTTCCGATGACCGCCGGTACCGGCGTTCCGATGAGGGCAACAAACTTCGCGTCGATCTGCTCCGCCGCCATGACCAGTTTCTGCACCAGCAGCTCGTCCCGGCCCAGGATGGCGTCCATATCCCTGAGGCCGGCTGAAAAGATGGCGCTTTTGGCACCTTGCCAGCGGGGCTCGTCAAAACCGCAGATATTGCCAACGCAGCCGCCCGCGTCGATGATGACCAGGATGCCGCCCATGGCGTACAACACGGAGGTCGCTCCGGACTGGTCCGGCGCAAAAGGTGTCAGATATTTCCTTAAGCCCTTCATCTCGCTACCTCCTTCTGGATCTCCTGCATCAGACACTTGACCCCGTCATATCCATAGGGCTGCGTATCGCTGTTCCACGGTACACAGACCGCTCCCGGATGATAATAGCCTGCGTCCTTGCCCAGGGCGACCAAGGTCTCTCCCTCCGGCACAGCCGCTTCTTTGTAATAGATCATGGTGGGATGCAGGTTGGAATAGATCTTCGTTTCCGGGCTGATCTGGGCCAGCTGCTTCAAGTATCTGAAATTCTCCTCGGTAAGCGTTCCGAAGATCTCCTCCACGGCAAAGCCCATCTTGCACAGGGCCAGCGCCAGTTCAAAGGAGTCCGCGTTCAGGCACTCGCCGATCGAAAACCGCAAAGGTCCGCTCTGCTTCAGTGCCTCGATGCTTGAGGCCGCTTCCTGATAATAGGCTTCATCCTCGAAGGTCACGCCCAGCACCTGGCCCAAAGCCCTGTACTGGCTGCGGATCCGGTCGATATCATAAAAACGAGTCAGTTCGATGGAAGGGATCTTCAGCTTCCGGTCAAAGTCCTCCGCTGCCGCCCGCGCCTCTGGATTCAGCACCAGGGCAAAGTTGGCCTCCGCCATCTGCCGGTACTCGGCCAGATTCTTGCACCGGGAGATCTCATGGATGTGTCGGATCCCGATGCCCTGCAGCAGGGTGTAGAGTTCAGAAGTATCATACAAAGGGGCGAAGAAGCCGAGCAGGTCGACCACGTTGCCCTTCTTCTTTCCAGGTTCCAACAATGAATAGATGGACTGCCGCACATGGACCATCGGTGGCTTGCGCCCCTCACGGGTCAGCGCGTACATATAGCACGGCAGGACGGGAAGATCCACCTCTTCCTCCGCCTGACGGCACACCCGCTCCATGTCGGTGCCCAGCAGGGCGTCCACGCAGGTGATGCAGATCATGACCACCTCCGGCTTCTTACCCATGCCCTCCAGGTGCTCCACGATCTCT
>CADBPG010000079.1 GCA_902796435.1 uncultured Eubacteriales bacterium
AGGTCTTATAGGATAACCCTTGATATTCTGACATTTGTTTCTTTCCTGTTTATGTTTCTATTCTGCCGGTTTGCTCCAGGCAAAGCAACTTCTTTTTCCGGTCCAGACCGCCTGCGTATCCTGTCAGCTGCCCCTGCGCCCCGATGACCCGATGGCAGGGAATGATCAGTGATATTGGGTTGCGTCCGACAGCCCCGCCGACGGCCTGGGCGGACATCCGCACACGGCCAGTCTTTTCGGCCACAAGGCCGGCGATCTGGCCATAGGTCATGGTCTGCCCGTAGGGGATCGTTTCCAAGATCTGCCAGACCATTTTCTGAAAGGCTGTGCCCTGAGGCGCCAAGGGCGGCGTAAAGCCAGGGTCCTGCCCAAGGAAATAAAGGTCCAGCCACCGGCAGGCCTGCTGAAAGACCGGCAGATCTTTCTGGGCACAAGCCGTGCCGGAGGTATCTGGCGCATATTTCTGCCCATCGAACCACAGCCCGGTGAGGGCTGTGCCGTCAGAGCCTAAAAGGATCCTGCCCAAGGGCGAATCATAGTGCTGTACGAACACCTTATCTGACAAACGGTACCACGTCCTTGACCGCGTCCGCCGCGACGATGCGCTGGTCATCGTTATCGATGTCGATCAGGATGTAGCGGTCGTTGCCCATGCCCAGCTCCTTCATGTAGGACAGCTGGCGATAGCCATGGCGGGTCTGGATGCGCTCGATCAGGTCATGGCGGAAGTTCGGGGCCATGGCCGCGATCATGTCGACGCTGGCCTGGTCGGCTGCCAGGATGTCCACAGAACCCAGGATGCCCACGTTCGGTGTGGTGACAGGCGCCGCTTCGACCCCTTCACAGTCGCAGCTGACGCTCATGTTGCGCATCACGTTGATGTAGGTGACATGCTTGCCGAAATAGTCGATGGTGGCCTTGGTGGACTCGGAGATCTTCTCCATGAGTTCTTCTTCCACCACGCCCCAGGCATCCCCATGGCCGGCATGGATCATGCCCTTGCCGATGCGGCCGTCCGCGCAGCCGATGCCGATGTTCTTATTGGAGCCGCCGAAGCCGCCCATGGCATGGCCCTTGAAGTGGGTCAGGACCACCATGGAATCATAATTCGGCAGATGGGAGCCGACGCTCATCTCGGTGAACCATTTGCCACCCTGGACCGGCAGCATGGTCGTGCCCTCTTCGTCGGTGATATCGACGGTGGTGAAATCTGCCCAGCCGTTGATCTTCAGGGTCTCACGATGCTGCTCCGTAGTGTAGCGGTCACCCTCGTAATAGGTATTGGTCTCGATGATCGTGGCGTCCGGCAGTTCCTTCTCCATGAAGACCTTGACCCAAGATGCAGGGGTGAAGTTGGGGCCGTTCGGCTCGCCCGTGTGGAGTTTCAGCGCGACCTTGCCGCAGATCGTGCTCTTGATCCGCTCGTAGATCTTGATGATGCCTTCCGGGGAAATGTCACGAGTGAAGTATACGATGCTTTCGTTTCCGGTACGTTCCTCGTACGGGATATATCTCTGACCATCATGAACTTTGAATGCCATAGGTAGACCTCCTTGAGAGTGTTTCGTTGTATATATTATAAATGGATGCGAAGGAAATGTCGAGGGCGGGAGGGAAAAAAGGGAGTGAATGAGGCCATAAGGCCATCCCCCCATTTACTCGCTCAACTCCGGCCTTTGAATTAAACTTTAATTGTTGCCTGGAGTTGAGCTCGTATGGGGGCGGTTCCGACTGCGTCGGCCCCGAAATCAGTGTTCCCTGTCAGGGCACCCCCAACACTCACACAAAACCGGCCTTGATTCACAACTCATATGTTGCCCGGTTTTGTGTTCGTGTGGGGGCGGTTCCGACTGCGTCGGTCCCTCAGTCTAAAAGAGGTACTGAACTCGTCGAGCAAGCAAGCTTGCTCTTCTCGTCTAGTACCTCTTTTATCCTTTGCCCTTGTATTCGTAACCTTATTAATCAAAAAAAGTGTAACGCCCAACCGATCATAGCAGTCGAACGCCACACGCGCATCATTATTATATTATACTTCACTCATTTAAACAATTGTTAAAAGTCACTGAATTTTGGTCAGATTTTGTGGGTTCTGCGGTGATTCTTTAGCCTTTGGCCTTTGGTTGGTTGCATTTTCCTCTGCTTCATGCTATATTGAGTAAAATACGTAGGAAGGAAGGTTTACCTATGTCAATCCCTTATATCAATGAAAACTTTAAACTCGGTTTCGGGCTGATGCGGTTGCCGCGTCTGGACAATGGTGAGATCGATGTGCCGCAGGTCAGTCAGATGGTCGATAAATTCATGGCTGCGGGTGGTACGTATTTTGACACGGCTTTTGCTTATGGTGGTTCCGAGGAGGCGATCCGGCAGGCGCTGGTGGAGCGTCATCCGCGTGAGAACTATACGCTGGCTACCAAGCTGATCGCTTTTGGTCGTGATCTGACTGAGGAGACTGCGAAGCAGGAGTTCTACACCAGTCTGGAGCGTACCGGTGCCGGCTATTTTGATTATTATCTGCTGCATGCGCTGCAGCGTGCCAACTATCACATCTATGATGAGTGGCA
Source organism: uncultured Eubacteriales bacterium (assembly GCA_902796435.1). GTDB lineage: Bacteria > Bacillota > Clostridia > Lachnospirales > Bianqueaceae > RUG159. The sequence goes on from CADBPG010000079.1 coordinate 2,565, forward strand.
TCTGTGGGATTTCGTCAAGCAGCTGAAGGCTGAGGGCAAGATCAAGCATTGGGGCTTCTCCTTCCATGCGGATCCTGAGCTTCTGGAAGAGCTTTTGGAAGCGCATCCGGATGCGGAGTTCGTCCAGCTGCAGATCAACTACGCGGACTGGGAGAACCCGGGTGTCGCCAGCCGTCGCAATTGGGAGATCTGCAAGGCCCATGGCAAGCCGGTCATCGTCATGGAGCCGGTCAAGGGCGGTATCCTGGCCGACCCGATCGACACGGTCAAGGCTGTCTTCGACAAGGAAAACAATGGTCTGTCCTACTCCAGTTGGGCGCTTAGGTTTGTCGCCAGCAAGGACAATCTCCTGACGGTCCTTTCCGGTATGAGCAGTCTGGAGCAGATGGAGGACAACCTGAGCTTCATGAAGGACTTCCAGCCGCTGAACGCGCATGAGGAAGAAGTCATCAAGGAGGCGCAGAAGGCGCTGGATGCGGACCAGTCGATCCCATGTACCGGCTGCCGCTACTGCACCAAGGGATGTCCGATGGGCATTCCGATCCCGGATATCTTCACCGTCGCCAACCGGCGCAAGGGCAGTCCGGAATTCCGCACGATCCGCGAGTACAACATCGTCACCCAGGGCAAGGGCAAGGCCAGTGACTGCATCGGTTGCGGCCAGTGCGAGGATGCCTGCCCGCAGCAGCTGCCCATCATCTCCCTGCTGGAAGAATGCAGAGCGTTTGAAGGATAAACAATATAAAATACCGTCGGTTTTCAGCCGGCGGTATTTCTTTTTGGATCTAAAACACTGTTTTTTCATTTTATATCCACACTTTGACGAGTTTTCATCTGGAGGGTGTGGATACTATTCTCATTTTCGGCGCATCTGATCCACGGAATGGATCAGATCCCAGTGTTTTCATTTTTTATATCCACTCGCTGCGGTGGGTTGCGGGGAATCCACCCAGGATCCAGTGGATATGATTTCTCGAAAATGTCGATTCTGATCCAAACAATGGATCAAAACCGACATTTTTTGGTTTTATATCCACACCAAAGCTATGCCCTGCCCTGTGGCATTGGATACTATTTTCATTTTCGGCAAATCTGATCCAAACAGTGGATCTGAAAGCGGAAAATGAAAAATCATATCCACTCAGAACCCGATCTTCTTCTGGAAATCGATGACTCTGGGCTCTGGTGCTTTCTCGAAGCGGCGATCCGGGTCATAGGCCATGTTGAAGGTCTTGCCGTCTGCGCGGTGGGGGAAGGTGCTGTGCTTGGCGCCGTAGATCTGCGGGCCGAAGAAGCCGGCCGATTCTTCTTTGTCGTCGGTGCCGGCCAGGATGCGGGCGGCCAGTTCGATGCCTTCCTCGATCAGCGATGAGGGCTGTACTTCGTGCCCGCCGTACATGATGTCGAACTGATCCTCGAACTTCTGGAAATGCAGCAGGTTCTTTAAGTAGGTCTCCACCGGCAGGGAGTTGCCGAAGGCCAGCAGCGTGTTGCAGTTGCAGCAGTCGCCGGTGTAGGCGATGCGGGTCTTTTGGTCGATGATGGCGATGGATCCCGCGGTATGGCCGCCGACCCAGACCACTTCCAGGGTGCGGTCGCCCAGGTCCAGCAGGTCTCCATCATACAGGGGATAGACCGGGATATGATGGGTGAAAGCGGTCATATCGGAGACTTCGATCTGGTCGACCAGTTCGGGGAAGGCTTCTTCTTTGACACGCTCCGCCATCTCCTCCGGTGTCCGGATGCGCGATTCGTAGTAATCCGTGATGTCCCGATGGTGCATCCAGCAGGCATCGAAGTCAAAATTGCCGGCGCAGTGGTCAAAGTGGAAATGGGTGTTGACCAGATACAGCGGCTTGTCGGTCAAGGTTTCGCAGAAGGCGCGCAGATGACCATAGCCATTCATGGTATCGATCACGATCGCCCGGTCCCGACCGATGACCAGGTAGCAGCAGGTGTTCTCTTTGTCTGTGAAGGCATACTGGATCAGGTAACTGCCTTCGGCGATCTCTTTTGCTTTGAAATACTGTACTTGTGACATATGTCCCTCACTTTCTTTATTTCAGCCGGTCGGCCGCGATATCCTCGATCAACTGGGGCGGCATGCTGCGCGGGCCCCGCACGGTGACAACGTCGTACTTGTTCAATTCTTTCAAGGAGAGTTTGTCCTGCGGGTACACGTCCAGCCGGCGGATCTTCATGAGCTTCTTCAGGTTGACGTTTTCGGAATGACCAAGATAGGGAATGTCCGTTTCCACGACCTCGCACCGGTACAATATGGCGGAATAGGGAGCGCCCACGTACATGAACACGATGTCCCCCTCGCGGATATTGTCGTTGCCCTGCTTCCAGTCGATGATCTCCTCGGCCTCGAAGGCAGCGATGATATCATAGTACTTCGGATTCGAGGGGATGAGCCAGGTCCTGATCTCGCTGCCGCGCTCCTGCCCCACGCCTTGATGGAGCAGCCGTTCGATGGTCTTGCCGGGGCATTCGGGAAATAAGTTCTGGATATGATCAAAGACCCTTTGATAGGAAACTTCCGGTTTGCGCTTATAGACTTTGCTTGTGAACTCCTCACCCATGAACTTTTCCGGCGTCGAATACTGGGCGACGCCCCAGCCATAGGGCCTGCCCTGCTTGTCCCTTTTATAGACAAAGTCACTGGTCAGGACGTAGCACTGGCTCTGGAGCCGGTTCATGATCGTATCGAATCCGGCCTTGCCGTTCTTGGAATAGTTGCCCGCCTTTTTCAAGTCGCCGCTCAGCACTGGTGCCAGGGCATCCAGCAGATCGAACAGGGCCTTGTCCCGGAAAGAAGCCAGCTCATCATCGAAACGGGCATCGAAATCATACCCGTCCCGGCGCCAGTTGGCGAAATCCGGAAACCACTCCCGGCTGATGAAAACAGCGCGGCCGGCCAGATACTTGCCATAGGCGCAGCCGGTGTTGCGGATGACCGGTCCTTTCCATTCCCAGACCCCTTCTGCGTCGCCGAACCACACTTCCTTGGCCACATGTTCTTCCACAGAAAAACCGGGCACAGGGTTGCGGAACAGCGGCAGGATCCCGTAGGTCTCGACTGCCTGCTCCAGGTCCTTGCAGGTACGGATCGTAAAATCAATCATGATATATCCCTCGCATATCATTCATTCTGTCCGTATTATAGCAAACTCTATTTTGCAGGGCAAGCGGCCTTGACGCTGGTCCTCGCGGAAAATATAATAGATTGCAGAATGCACAGTACAAAGAAAGGAACCACCATGGAATATCGGATCATCCGCTCCAGCCGGCGGACCCTGGGGCTGGAGATCACCCCGGAAGGAGAGCTTCTGGTACGGGCACCGCGCCGGGTCTCCACACGCCAGATCCAGTCCTTCGTAGAGGCCCATCAGGCCTGGATCGAAAAGCATATGGCCAAGGTACGGTCTGCCGCCGTTGTAGAGCCCCTGTCCGATGCGGAGCTGAAGGCTTTGACCGCCCAGGCGAAGACGGTTTTCGCGGATCGGGTCGCCTATTACGCGCCAAAGGTCGGCGTCACCTACGGCCGGATCACCATCCGGCACCAGAAGACCCGTTGGGGCAGCTGCAGCCGCCAGGGCGACCTGAACTTCAACTGTCTGCTGCTTCTGGCACCACCCGAGGTGTTGGACAGTGTGGTGGTCCATGAGCTCTGCCATAGGAAGGAAATGAACCATTCTCAGCGGTTTTATGCAGAGGTGCTGCGGGTCTTTCCGGACTATGCCAAGTGGCATGGATGGTTGAAACAGAACGGCCGGCTCCTGCTGGCACGACTGCCCCGCTCATAAACCCACAAGACCGCAAGTCTTTTTTCTTGCACTCAAAAAAAACTCATAGTATAATAGAAGAAATCTAATTAGAACAGGGGGCTTCCTATGTCGATCAAAGCTCTGCTAGCACCTTCGGACATGACCGAAGGGACTCCTTGGAAGAAAATCGTTCTCTTTACCGTCCCCATGTTGTTGGGCAACGTCGCCCAACAGTTATACAGTACCGTCGACAGTATCGTCGTCGGCCGTTATGTGGGTGATAATGCACTGGCCGCTGTAGGAAGCGCCGGACCGATCTACAATCTGCTGCTCGTCTTATTCATGGGTATTTCCGCTGGCGCCAGCGTCATGGTATCCCAGTATTTCGGCGCTAAAGACCGTGAAGGCCTGTCCAAAAGTATTGGCAACTGCCTGACACTGACAGCGCTCTCCTCCATCATCATCATGGTGGTCGGCGGGTTTACCATCCGGCCGCTCTTGAATCTGTTGGGCACACCGAAGAGCATCATCGACTGGTGTGAATCCTACCTGATGGTCCTGGTCCTGGGTATCGCCGGCACGTCCTACTACTTCATGCTGACCGGTATCCTGCGTGGTATGGGCGACAGCATCTCCGCACTGATCTATCTTCTGATCGCCACGTTCATCAATATCGTACTGGATATTCTCTTCGTGGCCCAGTTCAACATGGGTGTCCTCGGCGTTGCCCTGGCCACCATCATCGCCCAGATCATCTCCGCCATCTTAAGCTTCATCAAGCTGATGCAGATGACCGATGTCTTCGATCTGAAGGTCAAATACCTGAAGCTGGAAAACCGCTACGCAGGTACGACCATCCGTCTGGGCATCCCCTCCGGTGTCACGCAGATGATCTTCTCCGCAGCCATGATCCTGGTCCAGTCCCTGACCAACACCTTCGGTGAAATGGTCATCGCGGCCAACGTCATCATCATGCGCGTGGATGGCTTCGTCATGATGCCGAACTTCTCCTTCGGTATGGCCCTGACCACCTATGCGGGTCAGAATATCGGTGCTCATAAGACGGACCGCGTTCTTGTCGGTGCCCGCCAGGGTACCCTCATCGCCATGGGGACCTCCGCGATCATCACCGGTCTGGTCGTTATATTCGGCAAATATATCATGGGTCTGTTCACTACTACTGCTGAACTGATCACTCTGGCCAAGAACATGATGATGATCCTGGCCGTCGGTTATGTGGCCATGGCTATCACCCAGTGTCTGTCCGGTACCATGCGCGGCGCGGGCGACACGGTCACCCCGATGTGGATCTCCATCATCACCACGGTCGTCATCCGCGTGCCGATCGCTTATGCCATCGCTTACTTCACCCGCACTCCGGAACAGCCCACCGGCAGCTACCTCTGCCTGTTCATCTCCCTGCTGATCTCCTGGGTGGCCGGCGCGATCATCACTTTCATCGCCTACAAACGCGGCGCCTGGAAGCGCAAGGGCCTGACCAACTGATTTCTTCTGACAAAAATCCAATCCCCCCTGGTTCAGGGGGGATTTTCATACCTATTTGTCATTTTTGCGTGGTTATGCATGTATGCTGATGATGCGGCTTAGGGGCGAATGCATACATCAACGTCCATTTTCTGCAAGTATGCATGTATTTTGCTCTGTTTCTTAGGACTTCAAGAGCCAGGTTGCTCCTGACCGAGTCCATTATCACAACGTCCGTCTTCTTTATCACGGGTCAAATACATGCCAAAACTCAAAATCAAAGCCTTGATGTATGCTTTTTCAAGAACTGAGTCAAAAATCATACTTACACTTTCTTCTTTTTGAGCCCCTTATGCAGGTATCTGACCAAAAAGTCCAGGAAAAATGAAAATAAGGACGTGTGCAACTGCACACGTCCTTATTTTTTACTCTTCTACCGGTGCCTCAGGCTCTTCGGCAGGCGCCTCCGGCTCTTCCTCCGGAGTTTCTTTGGTGACTGCCTCGACGGTACCGTCTTTCTTGACGATCTCGATGCGGCAGTTCAGGCCATAGGCTGCGATACCCGCTGCCAGAATGGCGATCGGGGCAGCATGCAGGCCGATCACTGCGCCCAGCAGGCCCACGTTCACCGGCAGGCTGATCAATACCTCATCACCACGGAGCAAACGTACCTTGGTGACATTGCCTTCCTTCACCAGAGCTTTGACCTTTTCCAGGATCTCCTGACTCTTGTCTTTGAATTCTTTCTCATCCATGATTACTACTCCTTTCATATAATTGATGTTAAATTAATCGCACTTCGGAATCGACGCCGCAGGCGACGATTCAGGATGAACCTCAAGCATTATATTTTAACAATCATGTGAAGGTTCATCTGTCTTACACGCACTTCGGAATCGACGCCCGCAAGGGCGGCGATTTAGGATGAACCTCAAGCATTATATTTTAACAATCATGTGAAGGTTCATCTTTCATCTTCGTATTGAAGTTTGTACAACTCATAATACGCGCCGCGCTTCTCCAGCAGTTCGAAATGATCGCCCATCTCCACGATCTGGCCGTGGTTGATCACGATAATCTTGTTTGCGTGCTGGATGGTGGACAGGCGGTGGGCTACGATCAGCATGGTGCCGATGTTCATCATCTTCTCCAGAGAATTCTGGATCAGCTGCTCGGTCTCGGTATCGATGTTGGCGGTCGCCTCATCCAGGATCATGACATCCGGCTTGTGGATTATGGTGCGGGCGAAGGACAACAGCTGGCGCTGTCCGGCGGAGAAGTTATTGCCGCGCTCGCGGACCTCCTCATCCAGGCCCATAGGCAGGCGGTCGATGAAGTGATCGGCGTTGACATAGCGGCAGGCTTCCATGATCTCGTCGTCGCTCCACTTATCCTCGCGCAGGACGATGTTGCTGCGGATCGTACCGGAGAACAGGAAGACATCCTGCAGCATCTGGCCGAAGTGTTTGCGCAGCGACTGCATCTTGATGTGGCGGATGTCGATGCCGTCCACCAGGATCTGGCCCTTCTGGATGTCGTAGTTGCGGCAGACCAGGGAAAGGATGGTCGTCTTGCCGGCGCCAGTCGCTCCAACGAAGGCCACGGTCTCCCGCGGATCCACGTGGAAAGAAACATCCTTCAGGATCCACTCCTCGCCTTCATACGCAAACCATACATTGCGGAACTCGATCTCGCCCTTGATATGATCCAGCTCGATGGCGTCCGGCTCGTCCTGCACGGTGGGCTCCATATCCAGGATGGAGAAGTCCTTCTCAGCGGAGGCCATGGCGGACTGCAGCCAGTTGAAGGTCTCGGCCAGGTTCTGGATCGGGTTGAAGAACTTGGAAATGTACATATAGAAGCTGACCAGGACACCGGAGGTGATCGTCTGCCCCATGAAGGTCGTATCCTGGATATAGCCTTTGCCGCCCAGGTACAGCAGGATCAGCACGGAGGCGATGTACAGCATGTATACGATGGGCCGGAAAATGCCGAAGACCAGGATCTGCTGGGCGAAGGCTTTCGCCAGACCATCATTTCGGGTGCGGAACTCCCGCATCTTCTTCTCTTCATTGTTGAAGATCTGGGTGATCTTGATACCGGACAGGTTCTCACTCAGGAAGGTGTTCAGGTCCGTGGTGCGGTCCTTGACCCGGCGGAAGGCCCGGCGGGAGAACTTACGGAAGATGATCGTGAACAGAACGATGAAGGGCACGAAGCACAGGACCATCAGCGTCAGCTCATAGTTGAGCAAAAGCATCGCCACGAAGACACCCACGATGACCAGGGTGTTTCGGACCAGGTTCACGATGATGTTCGTGAACAACATGGAGATGGCGTTGGTATCGTTACATTCACGGGTGACCAGTTTACCGACCGGGATGTGGTTCAGCTGGTCGTGGGAGAGGCTCTCGATGTGGACGAAGATGTCCTCACGGATGGCCGTCAGGATCTTCTGGCCGGTCTTCTGCAGCTGGATCGCCTGGATGTAGTTGCCCACCAGGGAAACGATCAGGATGCTGGCATAGATCAGCACCATGCGCATCAGCGCGCTCATTTCAAAGTCACCCTTGACCATTTCCTCGATGCTGCCGATCAGGCGCGGGGAAATGATATCATAGGCGATGGACACGATCAGCACCACAAAGATCACAAGGTAGTTCTTCCAGAAGGGCTTCGCGTAATGGGCGAGCCTGCGGATGATCTCCGAATCCTTCATGCTGCGGTCGAAGCCCATCTCTTCTTTTTTATTCTTGATCAGGGCATAGGCGGTCACGAAGATGATGGTGATCAGACCGATGATGCCGCCTGTCAAAAGGAGGGGATAATATTCACGCATATCAGCCACGCTCCTTTCTCTCGTCTTCCAGACGCTGCATTTCGACCATCTCGGCGTAGCTCGGGCAGCGGGCGATCAGTTCCTGATGGGTACCCACATCCACGATGGACCCGTCATCGATGTAGATGATCTTGTCCATATGCTCGATGGTGGTGATGCGGTGAGCGATCAGGATCGTCGTGCGGCCAGCCCGCTCTCGGCGCAGGTTCTCCAGGATGGTCTTCTCGGTCTTGGTATCGACCGCGGAGACGGAATCATCCAGGATAAGGATCTCTGCGTCCTTCATCAGTGCGCGGGCGATGGAGATACGCTGCTTCTGTCCGCCGGAAACGGTGACGCCGCGTTCACCCAGGACGGTGTCGTACTGCTCGGTGAATTCCATGATGTTGTCATGGACACCGGCCATTTCCGCCGCGTGCTGGATGGCCTGGGTGTCGTCCGCGTCCTCAAAGGCAAAGGCGATGTTGCCGCCGATGCTCTCGGAGAACAGAAAGTTGTCCTGCGGCACGTAGGCGATATGCTTGCGCAGATCCCGGATCGGGATCTTGTTGACATCCATGCCGTCCACGAAGATGGTGCCGTTCGGCACATTGTAGGTGCGGGCCAGCAGGTCCACGATGGTGGTCTTGCCGGAACCGGTCTTACCGATCAGACCGACATTTTCGCCGGTATTGATGTGGAAGGATACGTCATGCAGCACTTCCACCTTGGAACCCGGGAATGTAAAGTTCAGATTGCGGAACTCGATATCACCGGTGATCGGACGATCCGGCGCCTGTACGTCCGCCTTATCATGCACGTCGATGTGGGCATCCAGCAGATCACTGACGCGGCCCAGGCTGGCTTTGCCGCGGGCGTACATCTCGATCAGCATGGAGACGGCCATGATGGGCCAGACGCTGGCGGTGAAATAACCGATGAATTCGATCAGGCGGCCGGCGTTGAAAACGCCCTTGTATACCAGATAACCGCCGTAGCCCAGGATGACGCAGATGACGGATTCCACGAACAGGGTGACCATGATGTGCATCAAGGTGGACATGCGGACGAAGGATACGTTGACCTCTTCGTTGTGCTTGTTCAGCTTACGGAAGGCCAGAAGCTCCTTCATTTCCTTTGCGAAGGCCTTGACGACGGCGATGCCGGAGAAGGACTCCTGCGAGAAATCGGAAAGGGAAGAAAAGGCTTCCTGGCGGTCGCGCCATTTCTGGCTCATCCGCTTGCCCAGGACCATGGCGCTGAACATCAGCGCGCCCATGGGGATCAGGGAGAACAGGGTCAGGGACCCGCTCATGCGGAACATTTTCACGAATGCCATGACACCTAAGAACATGGCATCGAACAGCATCATGATTCCATCGCCGAAGCAGTCCTTGATGGTCTCCAGGTCATTGGTGAAGAGGCTCATCAGTCCACCGACCTTGTTGACCTGGTAGTACTGCTGCGAAAGGTCTTTGCAACGGTCGAACATTCTCTCACGCAGATCCCGTTCCATCAGGAGCGCTGCTCCATAGAAACCGATACGCCAGACAAAACGTCCGCAGACGATCATGAGGATCGTGATGATCATCGGCCGGCAGACCTGATCCAAAAGGAAATCCATGTCAAAGGGAACGGTCTTATTCCCCAGTTCGGCCGTACCGGTGTTCAGACCGTTGACGACCATCCGGTAGAATTCCGGGACTCTGAGCTGGGCATAGTCGACCAAGCCTAAGGCCAACAGGCCCAGAAGCAGCATCCAGCCGAATTTCAGATAATAACGATTGATGTGTCTTCCAAAAATCAAAACGTAACTTTCTCCTTAGAAAAGATCTTTAATACTGCAGCACCAGCATCTGATGCATTTTCAGTTTCGGTAATGTAAAGCAGACCTTGCCGTCCGCGGCCGCAAATTCCAGCGGTTCATTCTGGGGCAGCAGGGTGATGGACTGGATCTGCTCCGGCACGTCGATGGTGACCGGGATGTCGGTGATGGTCTGGAAATCCTCCAGGACCGCCACCTGGCCGCGCTGGATCGGGGTCGCGTACAGCAGATGCAGCACGTACATGTTGTCCTGGGCGCGCTGGACGAAGTGGATCCGTCCCTGGGCCGGCATCTCCACATGCACCGCTTCCTTCTGGTACAGCTGGGTCAGCAGCCACTTGAAATAGCGGCGATGGAACACGTTGCCGTAGGTCCGGTACAGGGTGGCCAGCTCATGGGCCACATAGATGATATTGCCGCAGCGGACCGCCTCCGGATAGGCAGAGACCGCATCCTCATTGGTGCTGTACGGCGTATTGTAGTGGGAGCAGTACTGTCCGTAGGTCCGGCTGAAGTACGGGTCTACAACCTTGGCCAACACGTCGCCCTCCGCCTGCACCTGATGGGCGGAACTGTAGCAGAGGATCGGGGACGTGGGGATGTGGTCCGTGGCCTTTCCACTCTGCTCCGCCGGATCCTCCGCGATCTGGAAGAAGTCCTTGTCATAGGCGGAACGTCCTGCATAAGTGAAAGGTACTTCAAAAGCGAAAGTATCCTCAGTTTCTTTCAGGCCGCTGCCACCCAGCATCAGCACCTTGCCGCCGTTCTTGACATAAGCGGTGAAGGCCGCGCCAAAGGCTTCATTCAGGCGGTAATTGTCCGGCAGCAGGATGGTATCGAAACGGGTAAGGTCCTTTGGACCATGGACGATATCGAAGTCGATCTGGCAGTCCAGAAGGATCTTGGAGACCGCCTCGTTGGCCATGGGGTTCGTGCCTACCATGACGCCCAGGCGTGCGGTTTCCGTGGTATCGAAGCAATAATCCTCGATCTGCTCCACATAGCTGTAGGCCTGGCCGATGTGCTTGTAGGTCTCCAGGTCCATATGCCCGTCGGGATGCATCTGGTCACCGGTGGAGATGCGGGCGCCGCTGGCCAGCATGGCCGCGCACTCATAGGTCAGCGCCTCCGGCGTCTTGTAACCGCCGAACTCGCCCCAGGCCCGGTGGAACTTACCGGTCATGCCCAGATAATCCTTGCCCTTGCGGGAGAAATAGCGCGCCCGGATCGGAAGCTTGTCGTAACCACCCCAGACCGTAGGCAGATCTTCCATCTCGAAATGGGTGTTGTAGTCGTGCCACTGGGGCATGTGCATCTCCGCACCGCCGGAATTGTAGAAGACCGTCGCGTCCGGATGGGTTTCTTTGATAATGGCGTTCAGCCCTTCCAGGGTGATCTTCTTCTGGATCTCGTAATACTTTTTCGCGTCGGCCTCGTTTGCCGGGTCCATGCCCATCTCCCGCATGCCCTTGACGCAGGCATCGCAATAGCAGGCATCATACACGAAGACGATATCGAAGAAGATGCCGTCCAGGTTCTCATACCGTTCGCAGGCCTCCCGGGTCATCGCGTAGAGATAGTCCCGATAGCCGCCGGCTGAGCACAGGTGCACCCAGGAGCACTCCGGCTTCGGAGTATCCGGCGTCGCGAGGAAATCAAAACTGTTGCCCATCTTGGCGCCGGTGCGGTCCCTGGCGACCCACTCCGGGTGCTGCTCCGCATCCAGTGCGGACCATCCCAGGGTCAGGTACAGCGGTGCGAACACGCCGATCTCGTGGCAGGCATCCATCATCTCACCGGCCAGGTCCCGGCCGGGCTCCAGACCCGGATGCAGGGTACCGACCTTCGTCGGGAAATAATGATAGCCGTGATGGCACTTGCCGAAGACCGTTATACTGTTGATATGGCCGAGCTTCAGCGCCTGCTGAAACTGTTTCTTGTCAAAGTGACTGCCGATCCCGGCGATGGGGCCAGTGTGAAAGTCCAGATGGACCTGACGCGAAGGCATTCTACGCATAACAGTGACTCCTTTTTAATGTATGTGCGTTCATCTCTTTAAGAAACACTCTGAAATCGCCTCCGGCGATTTGGAATGAACCTCAGGCATCATATGTGTACAATACTGAGATGGTTCATCTCTATAAGCTACGCTTCGAAATCGCCGAAGGCGATTTGGAATGAACCTCAGGCATCATATGTGTGCAATACTGAGATGGTTCATTTACAATCCAGGTTTTCCTTACCTGCAGAAGCCAGCGGCTCGTAGGTATAACCCTCCGACCGGGCTTCCGTGTGTGTCGGGAAGTGCAGCCGGGCCAGGCGCAGGGCTTCTTCATCGCCCCGGTCCGGGCTGAGCACGAAGCAGAAGCGGAAGTCATGGGGCTTCAGCTCATGCTGCGGTTCCGGATCCGGTCCGCAGGAGGCAGAGCCTAAGCCGCGCTGGCGGTAATCCACATACAGGTAGGTGTGGGCCGCTTCTTCCAGCTCGTTGCAATGGCGGGCCTGGTCCAGGTTCTCCAGCGTGAAATCATGCAGGGAGAAGGCAAAGCCATCCGCCGCGCACTGGCTGACCGTAAGACCCCGCCCATCCTCCGCCTGAATCCGGGCAAAGACTGTGTTTTCATGGTTGCCGGTCTCCTGCGGGACGTCGAACTTGAAGTTCATATCCTGCACGGAAGCTTCATAGCGGCCCATAGGCGCCGCCAGCAGGAAGTCCGCGTAGTTGAGCTCCGGTCCACGGCCGTACCAGGCAGCTCGGTCGAAGGCCTTGTCCAGGGCAAAGCGCACACCGATCCGGGGCAGTACGTCCGGCATGGTTCCATAGGGCCAACCGTTGACCTCGACCTGCAGGATGCCGCCCTCGTAGATGCGGTAATTCAGTTCGATATCAAAGCCGATGTAGATGGCGTCCGGTGTGACCCGGCCCTTGGCGCTGACCAGCATGTGGTCATCCTTCTGCTCCACGATCATGCTCTGCATGCGGAACTTGAAATAGGGGATCTGGGCCCGCTTCCATTCTAGGCCGTGGCGGCTGAGCCAAGGGAAACGCTCCAGGCCAATGATGCCGTCATTGTCGGTCTGCGCCCGGTTGAAGCACAGCTCCATGGGCTGGTCGATCAAGGTCTTTCCGTCCACAGACAGCCACTGCAGCAGTCCGTTGTGGAAGGAGATGACCGTACGCGGCCCGTTCAGGGTCAGGTCTCGGCCACTGGTCAGGATCTCCAGCTTTTCTTTCTTGAAGGAGGGCTTGTGCTCCGCCGCTTTCGTCAGGCGGATCTGCCGATGTTCGACCACCGTCGTACCCTTGCAGAACTCCAGGTCCAGGTACCAGGCGGCTCCATCATCCAAGCCTGCATGGTCGAAGGGGATCTTCAGCGTCCCTTCAGCGTGCGGTGCGATGGCAGGCAACGGAAGCGTTCCCGTCTGCACCTCAGTATACTCCCGCACCAGTTTCCAGGTCACTGTATACTGGTCCAGAGAGGTGAAATCCAAGGTATTCTGGATGTGCAGGATGCCGGCCTTGTTCCAGCCCTGCATATCCGGCTTGAGATCGGCGATGGTCGTCGGATCGCTCAACGTGTTGAGCAGAAGGACCGGGCCGACCGCTTCCTTCAGTTCACGCAATGCCGGTTTCGGCGTTCCATCGGACTTAAGGATGCCGTCCACCGAGAAGTTGGACCAGTGGTACGGATCATCAAAGTCACCGCCGAACAGATAGTATTTACGTCCCTTCTCATCGGTCTCTTCAAAGCCATGGCTCTTGAACTCCCAGACAAAGCCGCCGATGTAGGGTTCATGTGTGAAGATATATTCCCAGTACTGCTGCAGATAACCGGGGCCATTGCCCATGCAGTGGGCGAATTCCACCAGAAGCACCGGCAGACCCTGCTCATCGAAGCGGACCAGCCGCTCCATGGGCATGTAGCCTTCCTTGCGGAAATGGGTGTATTCCGGTTCGTCCGAGCCATCCTGCGCCTGGTTGATCTCCCGGGTCGGATCATAGGCCCGGATATACTCGGCACAGGCCTTCAGGTTGGGTCCGCGACCGGCCTCATTGCCGATGGACCACATGAAGATGCAGGTCTCGTTCTTGTCGCCCTTCAGCATGCGGTCGACACGGTCGATATAGGCCGCTTTCCAGGAAGGATCCTTGGACAGATAGCCCTGGTCGCCGGTGACACCGCAGCCATGGGTCTCCAGATCCGCCTCGTCCATGACGTACAGGCCGATCTGGGAAGCATATTCATAAAACGCAGGATGATTGGTATAGTGCGAGCAGCGGATCGCGTTCAGATTGCTGGCCTTGATCAGGTCCAGATCATGCTCGATCTGCTCCACAGTGATCGTACGGCCATTTTTGCAGTCGTACTCGTGCCGGTTTATGCCCTTGATGACCACGGGCGTCCCGTTGACCAGGAACTGGTTGCCCTTGACCTCGGCGTGCATGATACCGACCTTCTTACTGTAGACCTCATACACGGTACCATTCTTTTTCAGTTCGATATACAGGTCATAGAGGTAGGGATCCTCCGCGTTCCACAGATGGGGCTTCTGGATATCGAAGGTATAGGTCAGAAGTTCCGCCGCGGAGAACTCCCGGGTCTGGCCGTCCAGCGTCACCGTCACGGTGTACCCGTTCTGTCCTTCATACAGCAGGTTGATATCGATCGTGAACCGGCCGGTAAGCTCCGTGCGCACCCGGTAGTCCCACAGGCTTACCTCCTGCGTCTGCAGGATGTACACATCACGGAAGATACCATTGGCCATCAGCATGTCCTGGTTTTCCAGGTAGGTGGCATCCGACCAGGTGAAGACCTTGACCGCAAGCACGTTCTCGCCCTCGTGCACCTGGTTGGTGATGTCGAACTCCGCAGGGATCCGGCTGCCCTTGGCCATGCCAATGAACTCGCCATTGACCCAGACGAAGAAGGCATTGTCCACACCGCCGAAATGCAGGATGCGCCGGGTCATGGCGCCTACCTGCGGCACCTCTGCCAGCGTGAATGTGCGGCGGTAATAGCCCACCGGATTCTCGCAGCTGATATAGGGCGGATCAAAAGGAATGGGGTACTCGGTGTTGGTGTAGCGGCACTTGCCGTACCCACGGTACTGCCACATGGAGGGCACGTCGATCACGTCCCAACGGCTCGCGTCATAGTCCGGCTCGAAGAAATCCTCCAGGAGGTCATCCTCCTGATAGGAGAACTGCCAGTCCCCGTTCAGGCTTTGTACCAACGGGGAAGACTCCTTGTCCCGGTAGAAAACGTCACGCTCCAGTGCCGGGACAAGGTTGGTCCGTGGATCCAGCCGGTTCAGATGCAAAAGCTGCTGGTCCTGGATGGCCTTTTCCTCTGGGCCAAAAAAGCACACCTGCTTTTTGTTCTTCTCAAACCATTCCATCATGGTCAGCACCCTCCTGCCTTAATGCGTCATTTTTACACCTGGGCAAATGCCTGTTTCAGATCGTCCAGGATGTCGTCGATGTTTTCCAGTCCAACAGAGAAGCGGACCATACCGGCATCGATACCGGCTGCCACCAGCTGCTCGTCCGTCAGCTGACGGTGGGTCTCACTGGCCGGATGCAGGACACAGGTGCGGATATCCGCCACATGCACCTCATTGGAGGCCAGCTTCAGGGAATTCATAAAGCGCATGGCCGCAGCCTTGCCGCCCTTGATGACGAAGGAGATGACGCCGCTGGCATGGCCGCCCAGATACTTCTGGCACAGCTCATAGTCCTCGTTGCCCGGCAGACCCGGATAGCGGACGCTCTCTACCTTTTCGTTTTCTTCCAGATATTTTGCCACGGTCATCGCGTTCTCGCAGTAGCGCGGCATGCGGACCGCCAGGGTCTCCAGACCTAAATTCAGAAGGAAAGCAGAATGAGCCGCCGGATAGACGCCAAAGTCACGCATCAGCTGCATGCGGGCCTTGATGATGTAGGCCATCTTGCCATAGGTCTCCACATAGGAGATGCCATGGTAGGACTCGTCCGGCTCCACCAGTTCCGGGAAGTTGCCGTTGGCCCAGTCGAACTTGCCGGAATCCACGATGACGCCGCCCACCTGGACCGCATGGCCATCCATATACTTGGTGGTGGAATGGGTGACGATGTCCGCGCCCCACTCGATGGGCTTGCAAAGAATAGGCGTGGCAAAGGTGTTATCGATGATCAGCGGCACACCATGTGCGTGCGCCAGCTTCGCGAAACGCTCGATGTCGAAGATAGTCAGTGCCGGGTTTGCAATGGTCTCACCGAAGACGGCCTTGGTGTTGGGCTTGAAGGCCGCCGCGATCTCCTCATCGGTGCTCTTCTTATCCACAAAGATGCACTCGATGCCCAGCTTTTTCAGCGTGAAGGAGAACAGGTTGATGGTGCCACCGTAGATCTCCGCCGTGCTGATGATGGAATCACCCGCCTGGGCGATGTTGAGGATCGCCAGAAGGTTGGCCGCCTGGCCAGACGTGGTGCACATGGCACCCACGCCGCCCTCCAGCGCCGCGATCTTCTCCTCCACCGCCATGACGGTGGGGTTCGCGAAACGGCTGTAGATCAGCGCTTTCGTCGGGTCATCAAAAACCGCGGCAACTTCTTCTGTATTGTCGAACACATAGGTCGTGCTCTGTACGATCGGCACGACACGCGGCTCAGTGTTCTTCGGTGTATACCCTGCATGCAGGACTTTTGTCTCGTCTTTCAAAATATTTCCTCCTTGAATTAGCTTTCAAAATCAAAAATGTTGAGGCCCGTCACGGGATCCTTTTTGCGGTCCACGCAGCCTTCGATCTTGTGCACGTGCAGTTCTCCAGTTGCGGAGATGCGGCAGGCCTTCAGGTGGCCGCCATGGGCTGCCAGCGCCCGGTCGCAAAGGGTGATGTGCAGATGCAGATAAGTCTCGCCGTCCATGGTGTTGATGTTGCCAGTCAAGTTGCTGATCTCCATCGGCTCTTCAAAGGTTTTCGTGCTGAAGACCTGCTCTTTGAGATCATACACACTGACTGTGACAAGATCCGTGGCGCCAAGCCCATAGACTACGCCCAGCTTGATGTCTTCCTTCTTGCAAAACGCGGTCAGCGTTTCCAGGATCTCCTCACCCGGATCCAACCGGATGATATAATCCGAACCAAACGCGCGGTATTCCATGATGGTACCTCCTTTTTCTGAGATTCCGTTACCAAGTTATTATAGCAAATCTTCTATCTTATGAAAAGCTATTTCTCATGTCTTTTAGCGACAAAAAACAGTACAAAAAGATCGAATTTCCCGTTCTGATAAACCATTCGATCTCATCTTGTCTTTTACTGTCTTCTCGGCTATAATGACGGCAAGAACACCATACTGAAGCAAGGAGGTTTTTCCTATGAATATTCCGCGTCCCGAATATCCCCGGCCGCAGTTTCGGCGGCCAACCTGGCTCAACCTGAACGGTCCCTGGCAGTTCGAGATCGACCATGGTGCTTCCGGCCGTGCCCGCGGCCTGATCGAGAAGGATCCGCTGGATCAGACCATCCAGGTGCCCTTCTGCCCGGAAAGCCAGCTATCCGGCATCGGCTATAAGGACTTCATGGCGGCCGTCTGGTACCGCCGCACCTTCACCCTGCCGGAAGAAGCGTTGGAAGGCCGTGTCCTGCTGCACTTTGGCGCCGTGGATTATCAGGCAGAAGCCTGGGTCAACGGCAAGAGTGTGGGCGTCCACAGCGGCGGATATGCCTCCTTCACTTTTGATATCACCGAAGCTGCCGTGGCGGGTGAGAACACCCTGGTCGTGTGCGCTGATGACAAGCAGCGCGAGGGCCGCCAGCCCTTCGGCAAGCAGTCGGACCGCTATAAATCCTACGCTTGCTCCTACACCCGGACCACCGGTATCTGGCAGACGGTCTGGGTAGAATGGGTGCCCGACACCTACATGCAGAGTTTCCGGCTCACCCCGGATGCGGAGAACGGCACGGTCCTGGTAGATGTGCAGCTGAACAAGCCCATCAAGAACGCCTGGCTGACCGCCATCGCTACCTTTGAGAACGCTTTGCAGGGCGTCAAGACCGCCTTTATCGATGATGACAAGGTGCAGCTTCTGCTCTCTGTCGAGGACAAGCACCTGTGGGGTCCGGGTCACCCGGCGCTCTATGATCTTAAACTGGAACTGTCCGCGGAAGGCAAGACCGTGGATGCGGTCGACAGCTACTTTGCCCTGCGCAGTGTCTGCTTCCGTGGCAAGACCTTCCTGCTGAACGGTGAACCGCTGTTCCAGCGGCTGATCCTGGACCAGGGCTTCTATCCGGACGGGATCTACACTGCGCCAAGCGACGATGCGTTGGTCCATGATATCGAAATGTCCATGGCCATGGGCTTCAACGGCGCCCGTCTGCACCAGAAGGTCTTCGAACAGCGCTTCCTGTACCATGCGGACCGCCTGGGCTACATCTGCTGGGGCGAAATGCCCAGCTGGGGCATCGATCCGGCCCGTCCGCAGACCCTGGGCATCTTCCTGCGGGAGTGGCTGGAGGTCATGGAACGAGACTACAGCGCCCCGTCCATCATCGGTTGGTGTCCCTTCAATGAAGTCTGGGGCGAAAGCAACGAAGGCCAGCGCGACCTGACACTGCAGGTCACCTATCGTGCCACCAAGGCCGTCGACAAGACCCGCCCGGTCATCGACACCAGCGGCGGCTGGCACACCGAGACCGATATCTTCGACACCCACGATTATGAGCAGAGTGTGGAGATCTTCAAAGAGCGCTACGCGCCTGGCGCTCCGCTCTACGACCGGTTCGAGAGCCACCAGCACTATGATGGTGTCAAGCCCATGTTCGTCAGCGAATACGGCGGGATCCGCTGGACCAATGATGTCTACGGTTGGGGCTACGGCATTGGCCCGAAGACCGAGGAAGAGTTCATCGAACGGTACCGCGGCCTGACCACCGCCCTGCTGAGCAACCCGGAGCACTGTGGCTTCTGCTACACCCAGCTCACCGACGTGGAACAGGAACAGAACGGCCTGTACACCTACGAGCGCGTCGCCAAATTCCCGCCGGCGGTCATCCGCGAGATCAACACGCAGAAAGCTGCTTGCGAGAAGTAAGTATTTGCACAAGAAAACCCACTGAAGGAGGATGTATGCCCCTTCAGTGGGTACTTTTTTTTTTTGCCTACTGGAGGCATTTAGCTTGCTTCCTGGACCGGTCGCAGTGTTTTCTTGCGTATATACAAGTAGTAGACCATGCCTGTCACCGCGGCCAAGAGCCAAGTGATGGGATAGGACCAGTACAGGACCTTCAGGGAACGGTGTGCCTGGAAAACGGTGAAGATCCAGATCACACGGAAGACGCAGATGCAGGTGATGGTGATGACCATGGAGACCAGGGAATGGCCGATCGCACGGCAGACGTTACCCGGCGTGCTCATCCAGCAGCTCATGAACTGCATCGTGCAGATGATGCCCAGGCGCAGCAAACCATACTGGATGACTTCCGCGTCCGTGGAGAAGATCTTGAGCAGTGTGCCGCCGAAGAAATATGCAGGCAGGCCGAAGATCAAGGCGGAGGCGGTGCCCAGGATGAGGGTGTAGACCAGGATCTTGTCGATTCGGGCATACTGTTTCGCGCCGTAGTTCTGGCCCGTGAAACTGATCGAAGCCTGGGCGAAGGAATCCATCGCCACATAGCAGAAGCCTTCGATGTTGGCCGCCGCGGAGTTGCCTGCCATGACCGCCGAACCGAATGAGTTGATGGAAGACTGGATCAGAATGTTGGAAATGGAGAAGGAGGCGCCCTGCAGACCGGCCGGCAGACCGATCTTGGTCATGGCCAGCAGTTTGGAACCGGTGATGCGTGCTTCCTTGAAACTGAACCGCCAGATCTCGTCGGTCTTCATCAGCAGACGGACGACCAGGATCGCGGATACTGTTTCAGAGATGACCGTTGCGATGGCAACGCCGGCAACGCCCATTTTGAACACGATGACCAGGATCAGGTTGAGCACGACGTTGATCACACCGGAGATGGTCATGAAGACCAGCGGGTGCCGCGTGTCGCCCACGGCTCGCAGGATCGCGGAACCATAGTTGTAGATCATCAACGAGGGCATGCCTAAGAAGAAGATCCGCAGGTACAGCTGGGACAGGTTGATGACGTTGTCCGGGGTACCCATCAGTTTCAGCAGAGGATGTGAAAAGACCATGCCCAGGAAGATCAGGATGACGCCGAACAAAGCGGAGCTTACGATCGACGTATGGACTGTTTCTTCCACATCTTTATACCGGGATGAGCCCAGATACTGGGCGGTCAGCACGTTCGTACCGACGGACAGGCCCATGAACAGGGTCACGATCAGGTTGACCAGTGCTCCGTTGGAACCGACCGCGGCCAGTGCTTCCGGACCGGTGAACCGGCCGACGACCGCGGTATCCGCGGCGTTGAACAGAAGCTGCAGGACACCAGAGGCCATGAGCGGCAGGGCAAAGGTGACCATCTTGCCCAGCAGCGGCCCCTGGGTCATGTCATATTTAGAACCGTATGCCAAGATTTTGCTCCTTTGTTTTTCTTACAGGAAATACTGGACACCCGCACGGAAGATCTTCTGATCCTTCGCGCCAGGTACGTTCTTCGCCACCTGATCACCGATACGTTCGGTATGGCCCATCTTGCCCAGGACACGTCCATCCGGCGAGGTGATACCTTCGATCGCCCACAGGGAACCGTTCGGGTTGAAGGCCGTATCCATGGTCGGCTGGCCCGCAAGATCCACATACTGGGTGGCGATCTGTCCGCCGGCCTTCAGCTGCTCCAGCATCTCGGGAGAGGCGATGAAGCGGCCCTCACCATGGGAGATCGGGATCGTATGGACATCGCCAGCTGCGCACAGGGACAGCCACGGAGAGCGGTTGCTGACCACGCGGGTCTGTACCATGCAGGAAGCATGACGGCCGATGGTGTTATAGGTCAGGGTCGGGGCTTCCGGCTTCAGGTCGCGGATCTCGCCATAGGGGACCAGACCCAGCTTGATCAGAGCCTGGAAACCGTTGCAGATACCCAGGATCAGACCATCGCGGTCGTTCAGCAGACGCATGGTCGCTTCCATCAGCTGCGGGTTGGAGAAGACCGTGGCAATGAACTTGCCGGATCCTTCAGGCTCATCACCGGCAGAGAAACCGCCGGAGAGCATCAGGATCTGCGCCTGATCCAGATGCTTCTTCATTTCTTCGATGGAGTACAGGATATCCTGCTCGTTCTGATTGCGGAAGACGAAGATATCCGGTTCGGCACCGGCGCGGGCAAAGGCGCGGGCCGTATCATATTCACAGTTGGTACCCGGGAAGACCGGCAGGAAGGCGCGCGGCTTTCCTTTGACCGGATCGCCCTGATAGACGCGCTTTTCGGTCACGGAGACCAGCGGTACATTGCCGGTATCCGGATCCTCTTCCGTACGGGTGCGGTAGATGCGTTCCAGCGTGCCTTCGTAGGCACCCAGGACCGTCTTGGTATCCACCGTCTGGCCCTTCCAGGTGTAGACGCCGTCCTCGGTCACGCAGCCCAGGGCCACCGGGCAGAAGTCCGCAAAGGCGGCGGCATTCTGCGCCTCGACCACCAGGGAACCATAGACCGGCGCCGCATTGATCGGCGCATCATCGTTGAACTTAAATCCATAATGGTTGCCCAGGGCCATCTTTACGATGGCTTCCAGCACACCGCCGGCACCGATGGCATAGGCGGCCGTGATGTTCTTCTTCAGGATCTCACCATGGACAAGCTCGTACAGAGCCATGGCCTTCTGCCAGTCCGGTGTTCCGTCCGCAAGGTACGGGACCGTCAGCAGCAGCGCCTGGCTGCCCGGATTCTTGAATTCAGGAGACAGGATCTCACGCGCGTCCGCTACAGCGACCGCCAGAGAGATCAGCGTGGGCGGTACGTGCATTTCTCCAAAGGAGCCGGACATGGAGTCCTTACCACCGATGGAGGCCAGTCCCAGTTCTTTCTGGGCTTTATAGGCGCCGAGCAGAGCCGCGAAGGGCTTGCCCCAACGAGTATAGACCTGATCCAGGCGCTCGAAATACTCCTGGAAGGTGAAATGGATCTTTTTGTAATCGCCGCCGGCGGCCGCGATCTTGGCCGTGGACTCCAGCACAGCGTACATAGCGCCGTGGAAGGGGCTCCACTCGGTGACGAACGGGTCGTAGCCATAGGCCATCAGAGAGGCAGTGGTCGTTTCACCATAGCCCACCGGGATCTTGGCGGCCATGGTCTGGATCGGCGTCTGCTGATATTTACCACCATAGGGCATCAGGACCGTGGAGGCACCGATGGAAGAGTCGAACATCTCGACCAGACCCTTCTGGCTGCTGACAGCCAGGTCGCCCATGATGTCGGTGACCTGTGCGGCAAAGGGCTTGCCGGCTTCTTTTTCAGGCAGGCTCAGCGGTTTTTCCGCCGCAGGCGCTTCTGTAACAACATTTGTATAGCTGGGTGCGCCGTTGGTATCCAGGAAGCTGCGGGCCATGTCCACGATGGTGCTGCCGCGCCAATGCATGACCAGACGCGGTTCTTCTGTGACGACAGCGACCTGGGTGGCTTCCAGGTTCTCCTCCGCCGCCAGCTCCATGAAACGGGCCATATCCTTCGGATCCAGCACGACCGCCATACGCTCCTGAGACTCGGAGATCGCAAGCTCGGTCCCGTCCAGACCCGCGTACTTCTTCGGCACAGCATCCAGCTGGATATCCAGACCCGGAGCCAGTTCGCCGATGGCGACACTGACGCCGCCCGCACCGAAGTCATTGCAGATCTTGATCATGCGGCTGGCTTCTTCGTTGCGGAACAGACGCTGCAGCTTACGCTCGGTAGGCGCATTACCCTTCTGGACCTCGGCACCGCAGGTGTCCAGGGAGGTCTCGGTATGGGCCTTGGAAGAACCGGTGGCGCCGCCGATACCGTCGCGGCCGGTGCGGCCGCCCAGCAGGATCACCACATCGCCCGGATCCGCGTGCAGTCTCGTGACTTTGTCTCTTGGGGTCGCCGCGATGACCGCGCCTAGTTCCATATGCTTGGCCATATAGCCTGGATGATAGATTTCTTTGACATAGCCGGTGGCCAGACCGATCTGGTTGCCGTAGGAGCTGTAGCCCTTGGCCGCTTCCCGGGTGATCTTTTTCTGCGGCAGCTTGCCGTGCAGAGTTTCGCCGACGGGCACCGTTGGGTCCGCACCGCCGGTCAGACGCATGGCCTGATAGACATAGGAACGACCGGACAGCGGATCACGGATCGCGCCACCCAGGCAGGTGGCAGCGCCACCGAAGGGCTCGATCTCGGTCGGATGGTTGTGAGTCTCATTCTTGAACTGCAGCAGCCACTCTTCCTCTTTTCCGTCCACATCGACGGGGATCACGATGCTACAGGCATTGATCTCGTCCGTATCCTCCTGGTCGGTCAGCTGACCGTTCTTTTTCAGTTCCCGCATGGCCGCCAGAGCGATATCCATGAGGCAGAAGGGCTTGTCCTCCCGGCCCAGGGTCTTGCGGCCTTCCTGGTATTCCGCGAAGGCAGCCTTCAGAGGCTGGGTCAGCGGCGTATCTTCGATTTCCACATTCTCGATCACAGTAGAGAAGGTGGTATGGCGGCAATGGTCAGACCAATAGGTATCCAGCACCCGGATCTCGGTGATGGTAGGATCACGCTTTTCCACATCACGGAAGTAGGCCTGCGTATGCTTCAGGTCTGCCAGGCTCATGGCCAGACCCAGGTCACGGACCATGTCCGCTGCCTGCGCATCATCCAGGTTGCAGAAGCCTTCGACCACGGCCACATCAGCCGGGACACCGTATTCCATGTCCAGCGACTCCGGCTTGGCCAGATCCGCCTCGCGGGAATCCACCGCGTTGATGGTGTAGGCCTTGACCGCTTCCAGCGCCTGCTGGTCCACATCGCCCTTCAGGACGATGACCTTGGCATAACGCACCACCGGTGCCTCATCCGCCTTCAGGATGCGGATGCACTGCTCCGCGGAATCCGCCCGCTGGTCATACTGGCCCGGCAGGTATTCTACGGCAAACAGGAGGCCTTCCTGCTCCAGCCCCGGGACAGTTTCCTCGTACACCGTATCGACCGGTGCTTCGGAAAGGATCCGGGAGACGGCGCGCCGATAGGTCTCCTCTGATAAACCTTCGATATCATATCTGTACAGGACACGGACCGCCGTAAGACCGGTAAGGTTCAGGTTGTGCTTCAGATCATGTCTGAGCGCCTCTGCCTCTGTCCGGAAGCCCTGCTTCTTCTCCACATATACACGTCTGACCATAGATGATTCCGCCTTTCTTCTGTACCTATGCACAGTGTATCCGAGTTATTGTACCGTATTTAAAAGCTGCATGTCAACTATTCTGTGAGATACCTGAGCAACAATGCGCCCAGCCCGTTTCCGATGGTGACCAGCAGCAGGAAACCCAGATAGGGCAGGACCTCTGCAAAGCTGGGGCAGGCGAAGATCAGGTAGGACATATCCGCGATGCTGTGCTCGAAGCCACAAAGGATGAAGGCTGTGACGCACATGGCGATGCCGAAGATCCCGCTGATCTCTGCCGGATGGCGGCGGTAGTTTTCGACCGCGGCGTACATCAGCATACCGCAGAACAGGGCCGTGATCAGCACCGCGGGGATGCTCATCTCCATTTTGGCCTGCGCCATGGTCAGCGCCTTTTCCGCGTAGGCCGGTTTGGCCAGCCGCACCAGGCCCGCCGTAAGCAAACTGCCCACGAGGTTGCCCAGCCAGATGATGATGCAGTTGGGATCATTCTTGTTGGCCAGCACATAGCCGATCTTCCCGGTGAACAGGTTCATCCCGAAAGAGCAGATCAGAAACAGGCCGACGGAAAAGAAAAACGCGCCGGCAACTTTACTGTCTGTCGCCAGGAATATGGTGGCGCCGATGCCGATCATCATACCGGCGGCAACGGCCTTTTTAAAGGTCTGCATTGCATGTCCTCCTCAACACTTATAGAGTTGGTACCATTATAACAGAAAATCGGTCCAAAAGAAGCTATCCTGATATTTTATTTTCATTACAGGGGGTTACGAATCTACACGCATCGTGGTATAATACTATAAGCAATTTTAACAACAGAGAGGAGGATCCATCATGTCTGAGGAAGAGAAAGCCATCATGGAACGACCAGATTATGAAAACGAATTGATATCGATCATACAAAGCGACGAAAGCGCCGATGTCATACGAGAACGTCTGGGTGATTATCATGATAACGATATCGCCGATGTCCTGCAGAGTCTGGACAAAGAGGACCGTCTGAAGACTTACCGGATCCTCGGTCTGGAGCACGTCTCCGAACTCTTCACATATTATGACAACGTCGCTCGTTACATCGACGAGCTGGATATCGAGACCGCGGCTGACGTCCTGGAGACCATGGACGCGGATGAAGCTGTTGACATTCTGGAAGAACTGGACGAGGAAAAGCGGGAGGCCCTCTACCCCCGCATCGATAAGTCCTCCATGGAGGACATCCACCTGATCCAGTCCTACGATGAGGATGAGATCGGTTCCCGCATGTCCACCAACTTCATCTCCATCCGCACAGGCCTTTCCATCAAGCAGGCCATGCGGGAGCTGGTGTCACAGGCCGCTGACAACGACAACATTTCCACCATCTACGTGGTCGATGAGCAGGACGCTTTCTACGGCGCCATCGACTTAAAGAATCTGATCGTCGCACGCCAGGGTACCGACCTGGAGGATCTGATCATGACCTCCTACCCCTACGTGTACGCAACAGAAGAGATCGCCGAATGTATCGAAGAACTGCGTGATTATTCCGAGGACTCCATCCCCGTCCTGGACGAAGATAAGAAGATCCTGGGCGTCATCACGGCGACCGAACTGGTCGACGTGGTCGATGACGAGTTCGGTGAAGACTACGCGAAACTCGCCGGTTTGACCGCAGAGGAAGATCTGAACGAGCCGCTGAAGAACAGTGTCCGCAAGCGCCTGCCCTGGCTGCTGCTTCTGCTCTGTCTGGGCCTGTTGGTCTCCTCCGTGGTCGGTGTCTTCGAACATGTCGTGGCCCAGCTGCCGCTGGTCGTTCTCTTCCAGTCCATGGTCCTGGATATGGCCGGTAACACCGGCACCCAGACACTGGCTGTCACCATCCGTACGCTGACCGATGGCGAACTGACGGGCAAACAGAAGCGCCATCACATCCTGAAGGAAATGCGCGTGGGCATGACCAACGGCCTGCTGCTTGGCATCTTCGCCTGCATCCTGGTGGGCTTCTACATCACCATCGCAAAGGGCAAGCCGGTCTACATGGGCTTTGCCACCTCCGGCTGCATCGCCATATCCCTGCTGGTCACCATGATCATCTCCTCGGCCCTGGGCTCTTTGATCCCCATGGGCTTCAAGAAGATCGGCATCGATCCGGCTGTGGCTTCGGGTCCGCTGATCACCACGGTCAACGATATGATCGCGGTCATCACCTACTATGGACTGTCCTGGGTCTTCTTGATCAATCTGATGGGTTTCTCTGGCTAATATGAACCATCGCATATCTGAGCAAAGATAATGCTTGAGGTTCATACCAAACCGCCTTTGGCGGTTTCGGAGGTTATCAAGTGGGGGTTCTTATGAATCAGCAAGCTTTTGAACGTTTTGACATGGAACGGCCGCCGGTACGTACAAAATGGTACCTGCGGCCTCTGTCGTATCTATTGAGTATTCCTGACGTGCTCCTGCACCGGGCGAAGATCACCAAAAGCGGCACGGAAAGCCTTAAGGGGCCCTGCATCATCCTCTGCAATCACAACGCTTTTCTGGATTTCAAGGTCCTGACGGCGGCCATCTACCCGAAGCGGGCCAACTACATCGTCGCCATCGACGGGTTCATCGGCCGGGAGGGCCTGTTGCGCAACGTCGGGTGCATCTGCAAGCGTAAATTCACCTCTGACATCCAGTTGATCCGCCAGCTTAGGCAGGTCATCAAAAATGGGGATGCCTGTGTGATCTACGCCGAGGCCCGCTATTCCCTCTGCGGTACGACCGCGGTCCTGCCCCAGTCTTTGGGAAAGCTTTGCCGCATGTTCAAGGTGCCGGTCTTCACTTTCATGTGCCACGGCCATCATGTGGATTCCCCCTTCTGGAACCTGCACAAGCGGGGGATCCGGCCGACGGAGGCGGAACTGTCCCTGCTCTTTACACCGGAGGATCTTAAGAATCTGCCTGTGGATGAGATCAACCGGCGCATCGTCGAAGCCTATCAGTACGACGACTATGCCTGGCAGAAGGAACGGGGGCTGGAGACCCATTACAAAAAGCGGGCGGAAGGCCTGCACAAGGTATTGTACCAATGTCCTGCCTGCCGCACGGAATTCCGCATGTCCTCCGTTGGCACGACCCTCAAGTGCGATGCCTGCGGCAAGACCTGGACCCTGTCACCTTTGAACGAACTGTCTGCGGATTCCGGCGAGACTGAGTTTACCCACATTCCGGACTGGTATGAGTGGGAACGGGCCAACGTCCGGGCCGAGGTCGAAGCCGGCACCTATACCTCCGGGCCGCTGCCGGTCGAGGTGGATACCCTGCCCAACGCCAAGCGGTACATCTACCTGGGCAAAGGCACCTTGGTCCATGACATGGACGGTTTCCGCGTGTCCGGCCTCGATGTGGACGGAGATCCTTTCGAAATGGAAAAGCCTGTCCCTTCCCTGTATTCCTGCCACATCGAATATGATTACCTCGGCAAGTCCGGGGATTGTGTGGACTTGAATACCTTGGAGGATACCTGGTATATCTATCCGTACGCAAAAGAAAAAGTCGCCCAAGAGCGGCTTAGAGCAGAAAATCCGGGGTTCTCTGTCACAAAGATGGCGTTGGCTACCGAAGAACTGTACTTCAAGCAACGGCGGGACGCGGGCGACCCCTGCCCGCCGGGATTGGCATAACGTAAAAATCGTGTCCTGATGGGCACGATTTTTTAAGTTCCAAAGATCAATCCTCAGCTTCCTGCTTCAGGATCTGTACGAAATCATCGGTCTCGCCCAGATCCCACAGGATGGTACTGGTCATATAC
>CADBPG010000080.1 GCA_902796435.1 uncultured Eubacteriales bacterium
GTGGAACTAAATGGACTCGAACCATCGGCCTCTACGATGTCAACGTAGCGCTCTAACCAACTGAGCTATAGTTCCACATGTGCTCGTTACCCGAGCGCAAAAAGTATAATACTACAATTCCTTGGATTTGTAAACCCCTTTTTTTATTTTTTTAGTGATGGAAGAGTAAGTCGTGGTTGATGGTGGTGTAAAAGAGTTCGCGGATGCGGCGTTTGTCTTGTTCCTGGCCCATGGCCCACATCAGTTTTGTGACTGCGGCTTCGAGGGTCATGTCGTAGGTTTCCATCAGGGCATACTGTTCTTTTGCGACGCGGCCGACTTGGTAGACGGTCATGTCGCTGCCTTCGTGGATGACCTGGGTCGCCATCACGATGATCTTGCCATCCTGTTCCAGCTTGGCCAGTACATCGTCATAGCTGTACTCCCCTTCCCAGGGAATGCCGCCGACACCGTAGCTTTCTATAATGAAGCCGTCGAACAGGTCCTCCAATTGCAGCAGCACACCAGGGTCCATGCCCGGGATCAGTTTGAAGACAAAGATCCGTTCATTCAGATCATGGTAAAAGACGGGCTTTCCATAGGGTTTCAGTTCCCGAATATAGGAAATGATCTGTCCGTCCTGGATCACGGCCAGGTGCGGGTAATTGATGGTATCGAAGGCGTTGTAGCTTTTGGTCCGCATCTTGCGTGCCCGTGTGCCGGCGATGACGCGGCCATCGAAGACCATGCAGACGCCGAAGGCATCGTCTGACGCTGCGTAGCGGACACTGTCCTCCAGATTGATCCGGGCATCGGTGTTTTCTTCTTCGATGGGTTTCTGGGCGCCTGTGACAACGACAGGTTTGCGCAGGTTCTGGCACAGGTAGGAAAGTGCGGCGGATGTGTAAGCCATAGTATCGGTCCCATGACAGATGACAAAGCCGTCATACTGGTCATATCTGTCCTCGATGGCGCGGCAGATCTGGACCCAGTGGCCCGGACGCATATTGGTACTGTCCAGGCTCATCAACTGCAGCGTGTCCACATCGGCGATCTGGCGGATCGATGGTACCATTGCCAGAAGCTCATCAGAGGAAAGCATGGGAACCAGGCCCTGCTCCGTCTTCTTGCAGGCAATTGTGCCGCCCGTAGCGATGATCAGGATCCTCTTCATGCCCTTACACCTCGTTGATCAGCTGCAGAAGTTCCATGGGCTTTTCAGCAACTGCATAGGCTCTTGCATCCAGCAGTTCCTCGATGGTGCGGAATCCCCAGCTGACACCTACGGTCAGGCAGCCGGCCGCCTTTCCTGTCTGCATATCTGTGGCTGTGTCGCCGATATACATACACTTCTGCGGCTTGACCTGCAGTTCTTCGCAGATCCTGAAAACGCCTTCAGGGTCCGGCTTGCGCGCAAGTCCTTCCTGCTGCCCCAGAATGATCTTGAAAGTATCCTTCGGGAAGAAGGCCGCAAGCACACCCTCTACCTGAGCTTCCGGTTTGTTGGAAAAGACCGTCATGGGAATGCCCCATTTCTGGAATGCGCCAAGAAGTTCCAGGATCCCATCATAATAGGTGGTTTTATAGGCGGGCTTTGCGTCATAAGCGGCACGGTAATCCGCATATACCGCATCAAACAAGGCAGGATCAGCACCGACCTTGGCCAGCATCCGCTCCACCAGAAGCTTCGCACCCTCTCCCACCAGATACTTATATTCCTCGGTTTCGATCGCCGGCAGGCCGTGCTTGGCCAGTGCCTGGTTTGCATAAAAAGCGATTGAAGGCAAAGTGTTCAATAAAGTTCCGTCCAGATCAAAGATCGCGGCTTGGATCATAACTATCAGACCATCCTTTTCTTTTCTGTTTTCTTATATATTCTACACTTTTTTATTTCGTAATGCAAATGTAATTGAATTTTGACAGCAATTACTGTACAATACACTTTGGTATTAATTTGATTTGCGGAGGCATATATGAAGAAACAAGCTGAGATCCAGCCGCAGCGTATAGAGATCGAACGGGTCACTCCACCGATCGAGCAAGGCCTGACCGACAGTCAGGTGCGGCTTAGAATGGAGAACGGGTATACAAACGTCATGCCCGAAGATACCAGCCATTCAGTAAAACAGATCATCAAAAGCAACGTTTTCACTTTCTTCAACCTTTTATTCATCCTGCTCGCCGCGGCGATCATCGCCGTTGGTTCCTATAAGAATCTGCTGTTCATGCCGGTCGTCATCGTCAACACGGTCATCGGTATCGTGCAAGAGCTGCGTGCCAAAAAGGTGCTGGATCAGCTCACCGTCATATCGGCGCCGCAAGCCACAGTGGTACGGTCTGGCCAACGGCAGCAAGTCCCGGTCGACCAGCTGGTCATCGACGACTTGATCGTCCTGGGTGCCGGAAACCAGATCCCTGCAGACGCGGTCGTGCTCAATGGCCAGGTCCAGGTCAACGAATCCTTGATCACGGGTGAATCCGATGAGGTCACCAAAAATGTGGACGATTCCTTGTATTCCGGCAGTTACGTTGTTTCCGGTTATTGTATCGCGGTACTGCAGCAGGTCGGTGCGGATTCCTTCGCGGCGCGGCTGACTCTGGAAGCCAAGCAGAAAAAGAAGCAGACCCAGTCCGAAATGCTCAAGGCCTTGACCCGGTTGATCCAGGTCATCGGTTTCCTGATCATCCCCTTAGGTCTCATCGTCTTCTATCGTTCCTGGAAGGTCCTGGGCAATCCCATCAACGAAGCGGTCGTTTCCACCGTTGCCAGTCTGATCGGTATGATCCCGGAAGGCCTGTACCTGCTCACCAGCGTCGCACTGGCGGTCAGTGTCATCCGATTGGGCCAGAAAAAGACCCTGGTCCACGATATGGGCTGCATCGAAACTTTGGCCCGTGTAGACGTGCTTTGTGTCGATAAGACCGGTACCATCACCGAGCCCGACATGAAGGTCACGGATCTGAAAACGATCCATCCCAATTATAATGATTCTGAGATCCGCCACATCATGGGCTTCGTGACCGGAGCGCTTCCGGCAGAAAACATCACCATGCAGGCCCTCAAGGCGGAATATGATATCCCTTCCCCCCGGCGAGCGGTCTCCATCCTGCCCTTCTCCTCCGTCACGAAATGCAGTGCGGTATTCTTTGAAGATAACGAAAGCTACTATATCGGCGCACCGGAATTTTTGATGCCGCAGATGGACGAGGGCCTGCAGAAGACCATCGCCCAGTATGCGGAGCAAGGCAAGCGTGTCCTGCTGCTCACCCGGGCAGATGAGGCCTACCACGGTGCCCTTCCGGAGGATCCGGTGCCCCTGGCCCTCATCATGTTGATGAACCCGATCCGTTCCGAAGCGAAGGATACCTTCGGCTACTTTGCCGATCAGGGTGTCGACATCAAGGTCATCTCCGGTGATAACCCGCTGACCGTCTCCCGTATCGCGGAACAGGCCGGTATCAAGAACGCGGCCAATTATGTGGATGCCACCACCCTGACCACCGATGAACTTATCGATGAAGCGGTCGAGAAATATACGGTCTTCGGTCGTGTCACGCCGGACCAGAAGCGCCAGTTCGTCCTTTCCATGAAAAAGCATGGACATCATGTAGCCATGACCGGTGACGGTGTCAATGACCTGCTGGCCCTGAAGGCGGCGGACTGCAGTATCGCCATGGCCTCTGGCAGTGACGCTGCCGCGCAGGTATCACAGCTGGTCCTTCTGGATTCCAACTTTGCGGCCATGCCCTCCGTCGTAGCGGAAGGACGCCGCGTCGTCAACAATATCGAACGGGCCGCGTCTTTGTTCCTGGTCAAGAACATCTTCTCCTTCTTCGTCGCCTTCCTGGCACTGTTCATTCCGCTGACCTATCCGCTGACGCCCATGCAGCTGTCCTTGATCAGTACGCTGACCATCGGTACGCCCTCCTTCTTCCTGGCGCTGGCGCCTAATACGGAGCGTGTCAAAGGCCATTTCCTGAAAAACGTGCTGTTCAAGGCCATGCCGGCCGGACTGACGAACGTGTTCCTGATCTGCGGAACCCTGCTCTTCGCCTACGCTTTCAAGATGCCGGACACGGAAAGCTCCACGATCTGCGTGATCCTGATGGGCTTTGTCGGATTCCTGATGCTCTTCCGCGTCTGCTCACCTTTCAATCTCAAGCGCCGTGTACTGTGGTGCACCATGTTCACCGGCTTCCTGATCGCCATTCTGTTCTTCGGACGCTTCTTTGATCTACATTCCCTGTCCCTGGGCAGCTGGCTGGTCTTCATCGTATTCACACTGCTGGCGGTACCTACGATCCGCAGTATCACCATTCTGATGAACAAAGGCGCTGATCTCTGGAACAAGCACATCAGCCCCTGGACCCAGAAGGTTCGGGAAAAATGGAACGAACGCTGATACCATGATAAAACAAAATCCGGACATGCTTTAAAACATGTCCGGGTTTTTTTATATTCTTTTTGCTTTTTGGATCAGTTCGGAAGGTCCTTATACTTGAAGTCGGTAAAGTACAGTGCCAGGGATCCCAGCGTACAGACCGCGAGGACGATGATCGACGTGATGTAGTTCGGATATGGAGCGATCAGGTCGCCCTGGATGTACTGGACCAGTTCCAGATTGCCGAACAGCATATATCTGAGGATCGCGGCCGGATAGACGTAGGTATAGATCGTGCTGTAGATCGCAGGTCCGGCCAGAGAAAGGATCGTCATGACCAGAAGCGGCACCGCGACAGACTCTGTCAACGTCGCGAACATCAAGGTAATGATGGCTACGACTCCGATCTTGAAGGCTTCCAGCAGATAATGGATGACGATGTACAGATGGAACGGGATCTCGATCATCCGCCCATGGATGTAGGCGATGAAGGATGGAACCGCACCGGAACTGACACTCTGTCCGATGGTGGTGTTGCTGAACAAAAGCCGTCCTGAGACCATGCCGAACAAGGGGATCAGCAGAGACAGGATGACAATACTGATCAGCAGCGTGATCAGCTTCGCGGCAGCGATCTGTGTTCGGGAATACGGTGCCAGAACCACCTGGCGGATCGTCCGGCGGCGGAATTCATCTGCCATGATCGATGCGGCCAGAGCAATGGCGATCGTCATGACGACGCGCATCATGTTCTTGATCGCCAGGACGAATTCGCTGTAGGTCGTCGTCTTAGCCCGCTCCGCCATCTTATCATAGATAGACAGGGGGATCTGGTCTTTTTTCAGCGCGTATTCGTTGACGCGGATCCTGCGCTGTACCCAGGTCTTCTGACGCTCCAGTTCTTCCTGTGTCATATCCGTGAAAGCCTGATCATCATACTGATACCGGGCCAGCCACTGCTTCTCATCTGCCAGTTCCTGGATCGTCACGCTCTTCCACTGATCGACGGCGCCTGGCGCTGTTTTGTACTGGATATACAGTTTCCAGCTCTCGATCTGGATATCCATCAGGACCGTGGAAAGCGTGTCCATGGAACTGCTTTGCTCCGCATAGGTCTGCTGCAGCTGTGCCAGTTGTTCCTGAGAATAGGTCATATAATCATTCTCTTCCACCATGCGGATCTGCACGTCCCGCAGATTCTCCAGTTTCTGCATGAGCGTTGCCTTGGATTCATAGGTCCCCAGATCCGTGTAGCCATAATCTGCAGGATCCTGGCCCGCAGCCAGCAGGCTCAAGATGGTCTGGTTTGTATAATATTTGCTCAGTACGTCACTGCGCCAGTCCCACTGCGGGATACTATGATCCAGCATGTACTGCAGTCGGTCGATGGTGGCCTGCGATGTCAGAATGGCGGACTGCATCTCCAGGTCGGTCTCCCACTGGATCGTCTCGATCTGCCCCAGATAGGTCTTCTCACGCTCCAGTTGCTCCGCGACGATGTCCATGTCACTGCGGGTATCCGACTGCATGTAATAGACGACCGTGAACAGGAGCGCTGAAAGCAGGATCAGGATGAAAGAGAACAGGAAAAAATGACGGCGATGCAGTTTCAAGAATTCGTTTCGGATCAAGTCACCCATATTACTCCTCCTCCCGCATCAGTTCCATAAAGTATTCCTCCAGAGGCTCCCGGTTGACCGCGATCTCGTAGACGTCCACCTCGTTGAAGATCAAGGTCCGGTTCATCTGCGGGATCTGGAGGTTCTCACCAGTCACGATCAGTTCGTCGTTGTCGATCCGGACCGTCGTGTCGTCGAACAAAGCCTCCAGCACCTCGTAAGCACGCTCCGGCTGCCCGACACGGATCCGGACACGCGCACGGTTGGGATCCAGCAGTTCGTGGGAACTTAAGTCGGAGATAAAGCGGCCATCCTTCATGATGATGATCCGCGTACACAGCATGTCCATCTCGGAAAGAATATGACTGGAGACCACGACACAGACGCCCTTGGCTGCCTCTTCCTTCAGGATCTCCCGCAGGTTCTTGATACCGACGGGATCCAGATCATCGGTCGGCTCGTCCAACAGGAGCAGCGCCGGCTGTGTGACCAGTGCCTGGGCCACGGCCAGCATATACCGCTGCTTACTGGTATAGGTTGCCACCTTGTCACGGATGCAGGTCTTCAGACCGGTACGGTCGACCACCTTCCGTATCATCTCGACCGTGATATCTTTATAGGGCCGGGTGGCCATCTTCAAATGATCCAGACCGGTCATATAACGGTAGTAGGACGGATTCTCCAGGACCGCACTTACACGCCCCTTGGAATGGGGACCCCGCTTTTCGATGTCCTCACCGCAGATCTTGATCGATCCTTCCTGGGCCCGCAGATGTCGCAGGATCATCCGGATGAGCATGGTCTTGCCTGCACTGTTCGGACCGACCAGGCCGACGATCTCGCCCGCATACAAGGTGCAGGAGCAATGGTCGACCTGCCGTCTGCCGCCGTGCATGCGGAAGACGTTATCCAGTTCCAGAACCACTTCTTTTTCTTTACTCATGAGCTCTTCCCTTTTTCCGCATAAGAATCAAAACACCGAGTACCATCACCACCGGGAACAGGATCGCACAAAGGATCCCCCGGTCCAGACGGTCGCCAAAGAAGCCGGACAGAATGCCGATATAGCCCGGCGCCAGTGCGCAGCCCACGTCTCCGGCCAGGGCCAGGAAGGCGAACATGGCCGTGCCACCCATGGGAATGGCGGCAGCTGAAAGGCTGATCGTGCCCGGCCACATGATGCCGACGGCAAAACCGGTCACGGCACAGCCCATCAAGGCGAGGATCGGTACCGGGGCAAAGACCGCCACCAGATAGGTGATGATACAAAGCAAACAACTGCCAAGAAGATATGCTTTTAAGGAGATCCGCCCGGAAAGCTTTGCGTAGATCACCCGGGAGGAACCCATCAGGATCGCGAACAGACAGGGCCCCAGAAGATCGCCCACGGCCTTGTCCACCTTAAGTCCGGACTCTGCGAAGGCCGATGACCACTGGCTCATGCCCATTTCAGACGCGCCGGCCGCCATCATCAGGAAGAAGAACAGCCAGAACAT
This sequence comes from uncultured Eubacteriales bacterium, assembly GCA_902796435.1. Taxonomy (GTDB): domain Bacteria; phylum Bacillota; class Clostridia; order Lachnospirales; family Bianqueaceae; genus RUG159. Next base: position 7,477 of record CADBPG010000080.1, read on the forward strand.
CTTGTTTTTGAAAAGCGTACCGATGGAATGGCTCTGCCCCTCTTCTGTAAGACGTCCGATGGGGACGATGCTGAAATAGAAGACATTGCACAGGGGCACCAATGCCCACAGCAAGGACAGGATCTTCCAGCTGCCGATGCCGAACAATGCGAAGAATCCAGTAGAGATCAGTACCATCAGCACATGGCCCCAACAATAGAAGGAGTGCAAAAGGCTCATATTGCCGGATTTCTGGTCTGTTGGGCAGGCTTCCACGATGGGGCTGATCAGCACCTCGATGATACCGCCGCCCGTAGCGTATAAGAGGATCGCCAGGACCAGTCCGATATAAGGATCGGGAAAGGCCTCTGGCAAGACCGGCAGCATGATGAGGCCGGCAGCCATGAGGATATGGGAACCTACGACCAGCGGCCGGTACCCGACCCGGTCCCCGATGTTGGCGATCAGAAGGTCCATGGACAGCTGCACGGCGAAATTGATAGTCGCCAAGAGTCCCAGCTTCTGCAGTGAGATCCCATACTGTGTATAGAACATGACGAACAGCAGGGATATAAAGTTATTGACCACAGCATGCGACATATAGGAGATGTAGCAAGCTTTGAGGGTATGCTTATAGTGTGTCAGTTTTTTCATGAAAACCTTGTACTCCAATACTAATGATCGCATCTATTATACCGCAGGTTTTTTCTATTGACAATCCCGCAAATTATGTTAAAATAAACCTGTTCTGTGTATAACTTCATACGTTTCAAAAGCAGTGAAAAGAACAAGTACTGTACAGTGGTTCATACAGAAAGGCGCCGGTCGATGAGAGGCCCATGATAAAGCTGTACCAGGAATACATCTTAGAGCTTCGCACCGAACACAGGTCTCCTGTCAGTAGGCTGCGACGGATCCTCCCCGCTTCAGGGGCTCACCCGTTATCGTGATAGAATATAATCATTGTATTCGAAGAGGCAGGCAGCGCGAGCTGTCTGTAAACACAAGGTGGTACCACGAGACATTATGCTCCCGTCCTTATGAAGGATGGGAGCTTTTATATTTTGAAACGTCACCCGCACAGAAAATAACACTTCCCAAGGAGGATTTTGTCATGGGTATTTATGAGGAACTTCAGGCGCGCGGACTGATCGCACAGGTCACCGACGAGCCCCGGATCCGCGAACTGGTCAACAACGGTAAGGCCGTCTTCTACATCGGCTTCGACCCCACCGCGGACAGCCTGCATGTAGGTCATTTCATGGCCCTCTGCCTGATGAAGCGTCTGCAGGAAGCCGGCAACAAGCCCATCGCCCTGCTCGGCGGCGGCACCGGTATGATCGGTGATCCCTCCGGCAAGACCGATATGCGCCAGATGCTGACCAAGGAGCAGATCCAGCACAACATCGACTGCTTCAAGGTGCAGATGAGCAAGTTCATCGACTTTTCTGAAGGCAAGGCGCTGATGGTCAACAACGCCGACTGGCTGCTGGACCTGAACTACGTCGAACTGCTGCGTGAAGTCGGCCCCCACTTCACCGTCAACCGCATGCTGGCCGCCGAGTGCTACAAGCAGCGTTGGGAAAAAGGTCTGACCTTCATCGAATTCAACTACATGATCATGCAGGCCTATGATTTCTACAAGCTGTACACCGAGTACGGCTGCAACCTGGAATTCGGCGGCGATGACCAGTGGAGCAACATGCTGGCCGGTACCGAACTGATCCGCCGCAAGATCGGCGGCGATGCCGATGCCATGACCCAGGTCCTGCTGCTCAACTCTGAAGGCAAGAAGATGGGCAAGACCGTGGGCGGCGCTGTCTGGCTGGATCCGAAGAAGACCTCTCCCTACGATTTCTACCAGTACTGGCGCAACGTTGCCGACGCCGATGTTCTGAAATGCCTGCGCATGCTGACCTTCCTGCCCCTCGAACAGATCGACGAGATGGACAAGTGGGAAGGCTCTCAGCTGAATACCGCAAAGGAGATCCTGGCCTTTGAACTGACCAAGCTGGTCCATGGCGAGGAAGAAGCCCAGAAGGCCCAGGACAGTGCCCGCGCCCTCTTCGGCGGCGGCCCCTCCGCTGACACCCCCACCGTCACCCTCACCGAAGACGATCTGACCGACGGTTCCATCGACGTCATCACCCTCTTCCAGAAGGCCGGTCTGATCGAATCCCGCTCCGACGGACGCCGCGCCATCCAGCAAGGCGGCCTCTCCGCAGACGATACCAAGATCGCAAGCTTCGATCAGGTATTTACCAAGGAACAGCTGGAACAAGGAATCATGCTGCGGCGCGGGAAAAAGAAATATATGAAAGTGCAAATAGGATAATATATAGGGTCCCCCTATATACTGCATGTGCTTACTTCGCACTACGTGCTCAAAATGCACATGCAGTATATGGGGGACTCTATATTATTATCTATTTGGACTTTATATACTATCTTATTGCTGCTTCTGGTAATCGAGATATTGGTTTAATTTGTAATGGGGAGAGATATTATGAAGAAAGTGTTTTGTGTTGTTTTGATCAGTCTGTTGGCGGTTTTGTTAATGGGCTGTGGTAAGAAGGATGCTGGGGGGATCGATTATCTGGTTCTGGTGAATAAGGAGCATAAGCTTCCGGAGAATTGGGAAAAGGAGATCACGATCGTCAAGTATGTGGATTCGCAGGGCTGGGATGTGGAGACTGAGGAGAAAGCCTATGAGGCTTATCAGAAGCTGCATGATGCCCTTGCGGAGGAAGACATCCATGTGGACCTGGATTCTGCCTATCGTAGTGTTGCAGAACAGGAGCGCATCGTGCAGGATTTCACCGAGAAGTACGGCGAGGACTATGTCAAGCAGTACGTGGCAGTGCCCGGTTATTCCGAGCATCACACTGGACTGGCTCTTGACCTGTACCTGAACATCGACGGACAGGACGTATATGAGAATGAGGACATGGTCCAGTATCCAGAAGTCTGGGCCAAGATCCACGAAAAGCTGCCAGAATACAGTTTCATCCTGCGGTATCTGGAAGGCAAAGAAGATGTGACCGGATACTCCTACGAACCCTGGCACATCCGCTACGTAGGAGACCCAGCAATCGCCAAAGAGATCACTGAAAAAGGGATTACACTAGAAGAATACCTGGAATCATAATACGCTATAATCAAAGTGTCCCCTTATATCCCTTATGCGCTTATTTCGCACTTCGTGCTCAAAATGCGCATGCGGGATATAGGGGACATTTTTGATTATAATCCTATAAGAATTCCAGGATTTCTTCATCAGCGAGTGCATTCATAGATTCGTACGAGCATCTGTGCTGTCACGCAA
>CADBPG010000081.1 GCA_902796435.1 uncultured Eubacteriales bacterium
CTACAACTCTGAGGGCGGCACCCACATCACCGGTTTCAAGACGGCACTGACCACGATCCTCAACCAATATGCCCGCGGCATCGGCGTCCTGAAGGAGAAGGACGATAACTTCTCCGGTACGGACCTGCGTACCGGCCTTACCGCTATTATTTCCATCAAGCATCCGGATCCGCGTTTCGAGGGTCAGACCAAGACCAAGCTGGACAACCCGGACGCGGCGAAGATCGTGACCAAGGTCACCCAGGAACAGTTGACTTTGTACTTCGATCGTAACCTGGAGGACCTTAAACTCATCCTTTCCTGCGCTGAGAAGGCCGCGAAGATCCGCAAAACAGAGGAGCGGTCCAAGGCCAACCTGCTGACGGTCAAGAAATTCTCTTTTGATTCCAACGGTAAGCTTGCCAACTGCGAATCCCGGGATCCGAAACGTTGTGAAATCTTCATCGTGGAAGGTAACTCCGCCGGCGGCTCCGCGAAATCTGCCCGGGACCGCAGCTTCCAGGCGATCCTGCCGGTCCGCGGTAAGGTCCTGAACGTGGAGAAGGCCTCCATGGACAAGATCCTGGCGAATGAGGAGATCCGCACCATGATCTATGCCTTCGGCTGTGGTTTCTCTGAAGGCTATGGTAATAATTTCGATATCACCAAGCTGAAATATGACAAGATCATCATCGCGACCGATGCGGATATCGATGGCTGTCACATCGATACACTGGTCCTGACCCTGTTCTACCGCCTCATGCCGGAACTGATCACGGAAGGCCACGTATATCTGGCGACACCGCCGTTGTATAAGGCCATCCCGTCCCGCGGACCGGAAGAGTATCTGTACGATGACGCGGCGCTGGAAGCCTACCGGGAGACCCATAAGAGCGGCTCCTTCAAGCTGCAACGGTACAAAGGTCTGGGCGAGATGAGTGCGGACCAGCTGTGGGAGACCACCATGGACCCGCGTACCCGCATCCTGAAGCGTGTCAGTATCGATGATGCGGCCCTGGCCACGGAAACGACAGCCATGCTGATGGGTACCGATGTGGGCGCCCGCAAGGACTTCATTTATCAGAACGCCAACCTGGCGGAATTAGATATCTAATAACCCTATGAGGTGTACTATATGCCAAATGATAAAGACGAGCAGATGACGTTCGATGATCTGGACCGTGTGGAGCCGGATCAGAAGAAACGCGCGCGCAAACGTAAAACCGCCAAGATCCTCGAGGAGATCCAGGAGAAGATCATCGACGTAGAATTTTCCGATGTCATGCGTAAAAGCTACATCGACTATTCCATGTCGGTCATCACGGCCCGGGCTCTGCCGGATGTGCGGGACGGATTGAAACCCGTACAGCGGCGCATCATCTACGATATGCAGGAACTGGGCACTACGTCGGACAAGCCATACCGTAAGGTGGCCCGTGTCGTGGGTGATACCATGGGTAAATATCACCCTCATGGCGACAGTTCCCTGGAAGGCGCATTGGTGGTCATGGCCCAGGACTGGAAGCAGATGGAGCCTCTGGTCGATGGTCATGGCAACTTCGGTTCCATCGAGGGTGACGAGGCCGCGGCCTCCCGTTACATCGAGTGCCGGCTGACCAAATACGCGGAGGACGTGCTTCTTTCCGACATCAAAGAAAACACCATCGATCTGGTGCCCAACTACGACGAAGAGCTGACAGAGCCTTCTGTCCTGCCTTGCAAGCTGCCGCATCTTCTGATCAATGGATCAGAGGGTATCGCGGTCGGTATGGCCACCTCCATGCCCACCCACAATACGGCCGAGGTCATCGACGCGGCCATCTGGTATCTGGATCATGAAAAGGACGCCACCATCGATGGCATCATGGAGATCCTGCCGGGTCCGGATTTCCCGACCGGTGGCATCGTCAGCAATAAGGCGGACCTTAAGGAGATCTATGCTACAGGCTTCGGCCGCATCAAGGTGCGGGGCAAGGTCGAGGTCGAGCAGGAAAAGGGCGGCAAAGAGCGCCTGGTCATCACCGAGATCCCGTACCCGATGATCGGTGACGGCATCGGTAAATTCCTGCAGGCGGTGGCAGATCTGGTCGAGAACAAGACCTTGACCGAGATCGTCGATATCTCCAACCAGTCCTCCAAGGAAGGTATCCGCATCGTGCTGGACCTGCGCAAAGGGGCGGACACGGAGCAGATCGAGAACATCCTGTACAAGAAGACCCGCCTGGAGGATACCTTCGGCTGCAACTTCCTGGCCATCAGCAATGGAAGGCCGGAGACCATGAGCATCCTGGATATCTACCGCGAATACGCGGCCTTCCAGTACGAGATCCATACCCGTCTGTTCGAGAACCTTCTGAAGAAGGCGGACCGCCGCCGGGAGATCGATGAAGGCCTTCTGAAGGCCATCGACGTGGTGGACACCATCGTGGAAGTCCTTAGGGGTTCCCGTACCGTCGCCCAGGCCCGGGAATGCCTGATGACCGGCAATATCGAGGGCATCCGCTTCAAGACCGAGGAAGCGAAGGCCCAGGCACAGACCCTGCGCTTTACCGAAGTACAGGCACAGAGCATCCTGGAGCTGCGTCTGGCCCGATTGGTCGGACTGGAGATCGAGCAGATCCAGGAGGATTACGACAAGATCGTCAAGAACATCAACCGGTATAAAAAGCTTCTGGGCAGCCGTTCCGCCATGCGGACGGAGATCAAAAAAGAGCTGGAAGGGCTGAAGGCAAAGTATGGCAGACCTCGTAAGACTCTGATCACCGACGCGAAGGAGATCGTCATCAAGGAGAAGCCGGAGGAGATCCTGCCGGTATGGGTTCTGATCGACCGGTTCCATTATATGCGGGCCGTCAGCGAGCAGATCTTCGACAAGAACAAAGACCAGCTGGAAGGCGAGAACAAATACGTCTTCCATACGCAGACCGATCAGCGCCTGATCGCCTTCACCGATACCGGAAAAGCCCACACCATCAAGGTACGGGATATTCCCTACGGACGCCTGAAGGATAAGGGTACGCCTATCGACAACATCTCCGGCCATGACAGCAAGACGGAAAACATCATCCAGATCCTGCCGCTGGATCCGGAGCAGGAACTGGTCTTCGTTTCTTCGGACGGCTACGTCAAGCGCGTCTCCATGCAGGAGTTCGACGTGACACGCCGGACCATCGATTCCACTAAACTGTCGCCCGGCGCCACAGTCGTTTATGTGGCCCCGTATGACAGCAAACGTACGTTGATGCTGACTTCTGCGAACCGTTATGGAATCCGCTTCCAGCAGGAGGAGATCCCGGTCCAGGGCAAAGTCGCCCGCGGCGCCATCGGCCTGAAACTGGAAGAGGGCGACCACATCGAAGAAGTCTCGGATAATGGCCTGATCCACCTGAGCAAACGTGGAGGAAAGGGGAAAAAGCGATAATGAACGATTATAACGAGATCGGTGCACGTCTGCGCGAACTGCGTGAGACCTGCGACTATACCATCGAAGAACTGGCAAAGGAATTCCACGTAGATCCGCAGGTCTATGCCTCCTATGAAGAAAACGGCAAGGACATTCCCATCAGCCTGATCTACGAGATCGCCAACAAGTTCAAGGTCGATTTCACAGAAATCGTCACCGGTACGCCGGGCCGGCTCAACACCTACCATGTGATCCGCCGCGGCCATGGCAAGATCGTCAACCGGAATCCGGAGTATCACTTCGAGGACCTGGCGTACCGGTATGCCGATAAGGTCATGCAGCCGCTTCTGGTCACCCTGGATCCGGACGACACGCCTGCCCAGCTGATCACCCACAGCGGTCAGGAGTTCAATATGATTCTGGAAGGTACGGTCATCGTCACTCTGGGCGACAAGGAGTTCATCATGGAGCCCGGTGATTCGATCTACTTCAATCCCACGATTCCCCACGGCCAGCGCTGTGGCGGAACGACAAAAGCACGTTTTCTTACTGTGATCGCTGAGTGATCCTTGCGTTTTGAAAGGTTGGTCCCTTGAATTATTTATTGAATCGATTCCTTCCTCAGATCGAATTTGACAGTTATGAGGAATTTAAAGAGAAGTTCACGATCAATGTGCCGGAGGATTTCAACTTCGGCTACGATGTAGTCGATGCCTGGGCCGAGGCAGAGCCGGACAAGCGGGCCCTGGTCTGGGTCAACGAGGAGGATGAGGAGAAGGTCTTCACCTTCACAGATATCAAAGCCCTCTCATCCCAGGTGGCACATTTCTTCCGCAGCATAGGCCTGAAGAAGGGCGACGTGGTCATGATGATCCTGCGCCGCCGTTGGGAGTACTGGGTCTGCGCCACAGCCCTGCATAAGCTGGGCGTCATCCTGATCCCTGCAACGCTGCAGCTGACGAAAAAGGATATCGTCTACCGTGGAAACGCGGCGGAAGTCAAGGCGATCGTCTGCGTGGATGATGATTTTGTCATCGCGCAGACAGAAGCTGCCGCTCCGGAGATCCCTTCGCTTAAGAACAAGATCCTTGTCGGCGGTCCGAGAGCCGGTTGGCTGGATCTGCACGAGGAGATGGCGAAATTTCCCACGGAATTCCCGCGTCCTACAGATGACCAGGCGACCCGCTGGGACGATATCATGCTGGTGTACTTCACCAGCGGCACCACGGGCATGCCAAAACTGGTCCAGCATAATTTTGCCTATCCGCTGGGCCATATCGTGACCGCGAAATACTGGCAGCATGTGGAAGAGAACAAGCTGCACATGAGTGTTTCTGATTCCGGCTGGGCCAAATTCGGCTGGGGCAAGATCTATGGACAGTGGATCTGCGGCGCCACCATCTTCTGCTATGATATGGTCGGCCGCTTCCATCCGGAACGGTTGCTGAAAAAAGTCGAGCAGTACCGGGTGACCACCTTCTGTGTACCGCCCACCATGTACCGTTTCATGCTGCAGGAGGACCTGTCCCAGTTCGATCTTTCCAGTCTGCACCATTGTGCCACGGCTGGTGAGCCGCTGAACCCGGAGGTCGTCAAGCAGTGGAAGGAGAAGGTGGGACACCAGATCTATGAAGGTTTTGGCCAGTCCGAAGGACCTGTCCTTCTGGCCAATTTCGGCAGCGAGTGGTTCGAGCCTATCCAGGGTTCCACCGGTAAGCCCAATCCCTTGTTCGACATCCAGTTGCTGGATGCCAATGGTGAGCTTTGTGAAGATGGTGAAGAAGGTTCCCTGACCATCATGGATGTGAAGAATCATCCGCCGGTCGGCCTGTTCACCGGTTACTATAAGAACCCGGAACAGACGGAGGAGAAGCTGGGCGGCGTCGGTTATAATACCGGTGACGTGCTCTGGCGGGACAGTGATGGATATTATCGGTTCGTCGGACGTAATGATGATGTCATCAAGTGCTCCGGCTACCGTATCGGCCCCTTCGAGGTCGAATCCGCACTGATCGCCCATCCGGCGGTGGTGGAATGCGCCATCACTGGCGTTCCGGACCCGATCCGCGGCCAGGTGGTCAAGGCGACCATCGTGCTCGCGAAGGGCTACGAGGGCACCCCGGAGCTTACCAAGGAACTGCAGAACCATGTCAAGAAGATGACGGCTCCCTATAAGTATCCACGTGTGGTTGAATATGTCAAAGAGCTGCCAAAGACCGTCGGCGGCAAGATCAAACGTGCTGAGATCCGCAAGGCGGACGAGGCCCAGGCACAAGCTTGATTCCATGAACCGGATGTGTTGTAAAAGCACATCCGGTTTTTTAATACTTATTCTTGACAATTTAAGTCGGGTTTGGTAATATAACATAGAATTCCGACTAAAAAAGTCGGGAATATATACTGTAAGCTGCAAAATATGAAAGGAACTCTATGAAGATCTCAACAAAAGGGCAGTATAGTCTGAAGGCAATGGTAGACCTTGCACTGAATGGTGCGGACGCACTGCAGACCATCTCCCAGATCGCCGAACGTACCCAGATCTCTGAAACATATCTGGAGCAGCTGCTGCCCAGACTGCGCAATGCAGGCCTGGTAGAAAGCATACGCGGCGCACAGGGCGGATATCGTCTGGCAAAACCTTTGCAGGACATCACCGCAGGAGAGATTCTTCGCGCAGGAGAGGGGGATCTGATCCCGGTCGACTGTGCGATCACATCCGATCATTCTTGTCCAAACGAAGAAACGTGCGTCACGAAATATGTCTGGAAACGCATCACTGAGGGCATCAACGAGGCGGCAGACAGCATCACATTAGCGGATCTAAAAGATCTGCACAAAGAATAAAGCAAGGGAGACTACCATGGAACAGCGATTTGTGTATGCGGATCATTCCGCGACAACGGGCGTTCGTCCCGAAGTTCTGGAGGCCATGCTTCCGTATCTGAAAGAAGAATATGGAAACCCTTCCAGTATTTATAAAAAGGCCCGCACAGCCAAAGAGGCGCTGGAAAAGGCCAGGGATCAGGTCGCAAAAGCGATCGGAGCCAAAAGTGCGACAGAAGTCTTCTTCACCGGCAGTGGCACCGAAGCCGACAACTGGGCGCTGAAGGGCATCTTTGAAGCCTACGCTAATAAAGGCAACCACATCATCACGACAGCGGTCGAGCATCATGCGATCCTGCACACCTGCGAATACCTGGAAAAGGTCCGCGGCGCGAAGATCACCTATCTGCCGGTCGATAGTGAAGGTTTTGTTCGTCTGGATGCACTGAAGGATGCTATCACGGATGAAACAATCCTGGTTTCCGTCATCGCGGCCAATAACGAGATCGGAACCATCAACCCCATCAAGGAGATCGCTGAGATCTGCCATGAGAAGGGCGTTCTGCTGCATGTGGACGCGGTCCAGGCCATCGGCAATATCCCGATCGATGTGCAGGAGATGGGCATCGACCTTTTGTCCATGAGCGGACATAAATTCTACGCACCGAAGGGTGTTGGCGCTCTGTACGTCAAAAAGGGCGTCCGTCTGCCTTCCTTCATCCACGGTGGTGATCAGGAGCGCAAAAAGCGTGCCGCGACCGAGAATATCCCCGGTATCGTCGGCATGGGTGTGGCCATCGAACTGGCCGTTGCCGAGATGGAAGAGCGCAACCGTACGCTGATCCCGCTGCGGGACCGTCTCATCAACGAGATCGAGGAGAAGATTCCCTTTGCGAAACTGAACGGACCTCGTGAGAAGCGCCTGCCGGGCCACGTCAACTTCAGTTTCGAGTTCATCGAGGGCGAGTCCCTGCTGCTTCTGCTGGATATGGCCGGCATCTGCGCTTCCAGCGGTTCTGCCTGCACCTCTGGATCTCTGGATCCTTCCCACGTCCTGATGGCCATCGGCCTCCCGCACGAGATCGCTCATGGTTCTCTGCGTCTGACGTTGGGACGTGAGAATACCGCGGAGGATGTGGACTATATCATGGAGAAACTTCCGCCCATCGTGGAGCGGCTCAGAGAGATGTCTCCGTTGTATGAAGATTATCTGAACGGCAATACTCAGCCGATCATCATGAAGAAATAATTCCGGGAGGAAACGACATATGGCAATGATGTATTCTGAAAAAGTTATGGACCATTTCATGAACCCGCGCAACATGGGCGAAATGGAAGATGCCAGCGGTGTCGGTACCGTTGGAAACGCGAAATGCGGCGATATCATGCGGATCTTCTTGAAGGTCGATGATGATGGTGTGATCCAGGACGTCAAGTTCAAGACCTTCGGCTGCGGCGCCGCTGTCGCCACCTCCAGCATGGCCACGGAGATGGTCATCGGCAAAACGGTGCAGCAGGCACTGGAAGTAACCAATAAAGCTGTTATGGAAGCACTTGACGGATTGCCACCTGTTAAGGTACACTGTTCTTTGTTAGCAGAGCAGGCGATCCACGCGGCCCTTTGGGATTACGCGATCAAGCACAATGTGACCATCGAAGGCCTGGAGCCGCCTGTCGACGATATCGAAGAGATCGTCGGTGACGAGGATTAAAACACCATAACACTTCAGGAGGCAATCCATGAGACTGGTCATCAATGCGGATATTGAAAAGAATCAGATCAGCAAGTACATCTATGGACATTTTTCTGAGCATCTGGGCCGCTGTATCTACGGTGGCGTATATGTAGGCGATGATCCGGAGATCCCAAACATCGAAGGTATGCGTACTGATATCATCGAAGCGCTGAAGCAGATCAGGATCCCGGTGCTGCGTTGGCCCGGCGGTTGCTTTGCGGATGATTATCATTGGCAGGATGGCATCGGTCCCAAGGAGCAGAGACCTTCCATGGTCAATAAGAACTGGGGCGGCGTGACCGAGGACAATTCCTTTGGTACCCATGAGTTCCTGCGTTTCTGCGAACTGATCGGTGCGGAGCCCTACATCAACGGTAACGTGGGCAGTGGCACGGTCCGTGAAATGCGTGACTGGGTCGAATACATGACCTTCGACGGCAAATCTCCCATGGCGGACCAGCGTCGTGCCAACGGCCAGGAGGATCCCTGGAAGGTACAGTTCTTCGGCATCGGCAACGAGGCCTGGGGCTGCGGCGGCAACATGCGTCCGGAGTATTACGCGGATGAGTTCCGTAAATTCAACACCTATCTGTACAACTATGGCGACAATAAGCTGTTCCGGATCGCCAGCGGCGCCAGCGACAATGATTATAACTGGACCCGCACCTTGATGGACCGGATCGGCAGCCGCATGGATGGTATCGCCGTACATCATTATTCTGTCGCAGGTACCTGGGCACATAAGGGCAGTGCTCTGGACTTCACCGAGGATGAATGGGCCGCTTCCATGAAGAGCTCCTGGTGGATGGATGAGCTGATCACACGCCACAGCGCCATCATGGACGAGTTCGATCCTGAGAAGAAGATCTGGCTCATCGTGGATGAGTGGGGCAACTGGCATGATGTGGAAGAAGGCACCAACCCCGGCTTCCTGTATCAGCAGAATTCCGTGCGTGACGCGGTCGTCGCCGGTATGATCCTCAATATCTTCAACCACCACAGTGATCGTGTCCGCATGGCGAACATCGCTCAGATGGTCAACGTCCTGCAGTCCGTGATCCTGACTGAGGGTACCGCCATGGTCAAGACGCCGACCTATCACGTCTTTGACATGTACAAGGACCATCAGGATGCGACGCTGGTCGATGCGGCGGAGATCGATGTTCCTGCCTACAAGCATGGTGATATCTGCATTCCGGCTGTGACCAGTTCTGCCTCCAAGCAGGCGGATGGTACGCTGCTTGTGACCTTCAGCAATGCGGATCCTTGTGAAGCACATAAGGTCATGATCGATGTCCGCGGCAAGGCTGTGCACGAAGTGCAGGGCCAGGTCCTGACTGGTGACGCGATGAACGCGGCTAATACGTTCGAAGCGCCGGATACTGTACATCCGGTTCCCTGCGAAGGCATCGTGACCGAGGATTGTGTGATCCAGGTCGAATTGCCGGCACGTTCCGTCGTCAGCCTGACGATCCGCTGATCATGAACCACGAAACAACAACGGCAGAGCC
>CADBPG010000082.1 GCA_902796435.1 uncultured Eubacteriales bacterium
AACTGCATCCACACCTTCGCGGGGGTGCAGCTGCGGGCGGAATGCGACCGGAAGATGCGCATCCTACGCAGGCAGTACGGCCAGGATTATGAACAGCCGACCGCCGTACCCATGCTGACAGATGGGTACAACCTGCCGGCCAGGAAGGTCATACACATCGTTGGCCCCATCGTACGAGGAGCTTTGACACCTGAACTGGAGCAGGAACTGGCCAGGTGCTATCAGAATACGCTGGACCTGTGCCTGCAGGAGCACCTAAGGTCCGTGGCCTTCTGTTGCATTTCCACAGGCGTTTTTTGCTTCCCGAACCACCGCGCCGCGCAGATCGCGGTCCAGACGGTCACAGACTGGCTTAAGGCGCATCCAGACGCGCTGGACCGTGTGGTCTTCAATGTATTTAAGGACGAGGACAGGAGATACTATGAACAAGAATTACAATGAACTGCCTAATGGCTATTTAGAATCCATCGATCGGGGGATTCGGGCGGTCCGTGGCTTTCAAGGCGGGCTGACCCGCGGCAATCTGACCCGGGAGGAGTCTCTGGAGGCCCTGGCCTATGAACTGCTGCACGCGGACGCCGTGGTGATCGGTGCCGGTGCCGGCCTTTCCACGGCGGCAGGCTATACTTACAGTGGCTCGCGCTTCGACCATTATTTCTATGATTTCAAGGAGCGTTTCGGCCTGCAGGACATGTATTCGGCCGGTTTCTTCCCTTATCCTAAGGAGGAGATCCGCTGGGCCTTCTGGGCGCGGAACATTTATATCAACCGCTATCTGGGCCCGCCGGGATCCGCATATCAGGATCTTCTGCAGTTGGTCCAGGATAAGGATCATTTCGTGATCACCACCAACGTAGATCACTGTTTCCAGCGGGCGGGCTTTGATAAAAAGCGCCTGTTCTATACCCAGGGCGACTATGGCCTGTTCCAGAATGTGGATCCTTCCGTGGGACAGACCTTTGACAATGAGGACTGGGTCATCCAGGCGTTGCAGGCACAGGGCTTTGTGCAGCAGCCGGATGGAACGTGGGACGTGCCCACGGATGGTTCATTGCGGATGGAGCTTCCGACGAACTTGATCCCGGTCAGCCCCATCGATGGCGGGCCTGTGAAGATGAATCTGCGGGCGGACGAAACCTTCGTCGAAGACGCGGGCTGGCACAGGGCCTCCGCCGCATACGCGGACTTCTTGAAAAAGCATCAGGGGCAGCGTGTGGTTTATCTGGAGATCGGTGTGGGCATGAACACCCCGGTGATCATCAAATATCCCTTCTGGGCCTTTACCCAGGAAAATGAGCATGCCGTCTATGCCTGCCTGAATTACCAGGAGGCCTTTTGCCCGGAGCAGATCGAGCGGCGGTCCATCTGTATCAGTGGAGACAGTGCGGAAGCGATCCGCGCACTGGTCAGACTTGAAAAGGAGCAGGATCTTTAGTATAATTTTGAAGGATATTCCTATTAATAGATGATCAAAAATCCGGAGAGGAATGAACTTCATGATACAAGCGTACGATATCATTATCATCGGTGCGGGACCGGGCGGCATATTCTCTGCCTATGAACTGGTGCAGAAGATGCCGGAGAAAAGGATCGCCGTATTCGAGGCGGGACACCGGCTGGAGCAGCGGCGCTGCCCGATCAACGGGACGACCGTGAAGAGCTGCATCAACTGCAAGACCTGCTCCATCATGAGTGGTTTCGGCGGTGCCGGCGCCTTTTCCGATGGTAAATACAATATCACCAATAATTTCGGAGGCACGCTCTACGAGTATATCGGCAAGCAGCAGGCCATCGACCTGATGCGCTATGTGGATGACATCAATATGCGGTACGGCGGTGCGGGCACAAAACTGTATTCCACCGCAGGCTCCCGCTTCAAGCGCATGTGCATCCAGAACGATCTGCATCTGCTGGACGCTTCGGTACGCCACCTGGGCACGGACATCAATTATGAGGTGCTGGGCAACCTGTACGCGTACTTGAAGGACAAGGTCGAGTTCTTCTTCGATACGCCGGTCACCAGCCTTTCTGTGCAGGAGCAGGGCTATGAAGTGGTGACGGAGCAGGGCACGTATCATTGTGACAAGTGCATCATCTCCGTAGGCCGCAGCGGCAGCAAGTGGATGGAGCGCATCTGCCAGGAGGTGGGCATCGAGACACGGTCCAACCGGGTTGATATCGGCGTACGTGTGGAACTGCCGGCGGAGATCTTCGCAGAGCTGACGGACGAACTGTACGAAAGCAAGATCGTATACCGGACGCAGAAATACGGCGATATGGTCCGGACCTTCTGCATGAACCCGAAGGGCGCCGTCGTCAATGAAAACACCAACGGGATTGTGACCGTGAACGGCCACAGCTACGAGGATCCGGCCAAGCATACGGAGAATACGAACTTCGCCCTGCTGGTCTCCAAGCACTTTTCAGAACCCTTCAAGGACTCCAACGGATACGGGGAAAGCATCGCCCGCCTGAGCAACATGCTGGGCGGCGGTGTGATCGTGCAGCGCTTCGGTGACCTGATCCGGGGCCAGCGCAGCACCCCGCGCAGGATCGATAAAAGCTTTACGACACCGACCCTGAACGCGACGCCGGGCGATCTGAGCCTGGTCCTGCCCAAGCGCATCCTGGATGGCATCGTGGAGATGATCTACGCACTGGACAAGATCGCACCGGGTACCGCCAACGATGACACCCTTCTGTATGGTGTCGAAGTCAAGTTCTATAACATGGAAGTAGCAGTCGATGAACACCTGATGACCCAGTATCCCGGCCTATACGTGATCGGCGACGGATCCGGGATCACCCACTCGCTTTCCCACGCGTCTGCGAGCGGCGTATATGTGGCAAGGGACATCGCCGGCTGTTCAGATCTATAAAAAAACCAATGGTAAAGGAGTTCTGCCATGAAAACATTGTTTAAGAACGGTATCATCATCGATGGAACAGGGGAAGGCCAGAAACTGGGAGACGTCCTGATCGAGGATGACAAGATCCTTCAGGTGGGCGGCACCATCGAGGAAGAGGCGGATGAGGTCCTGGATATTACCGGCTGCATCATCGCGCCGGGTCTGATCGATGCCCATTCCCACAATGATTTCTTCTACGACCGGCCAGATGCGGAACGTTACTACAAGCCGTTCATCGAGCAGGGCATCACCACCCAGATCACAGGCAACTGCAGCTTTTCTGCCTTTGGTGTGGACCCGGAATCGCCCCATCGGGACAAGACCGGTGTTTTGTTCCCGGCGCCGGATCCCGGAAGCTTTGCGGACTTTAAGGCGCGGGCGAAGGGCAAACTGTTCGTCAACATGGCACCTCTGATCGGTCAGGGTACCATCCGTACCGGCATCTCCGGCTACAGCGCAGAGCCGTT
Source organism: uncultured Eubacteriales bacterium (assembly GCA_902796435.1). Classification (GTDB taxonomy): domain Bacteria; phylum Bacillota; class Clostridia; order Lachnospirales; family Bianqueaceae; genus RUG159. Next base: position 3,377 of record CADBPG010000082.1, read on the forward strand.
GACCCCGGAGCAGATCGAGGAAGAACTTACATATGTGCGGGAAGCCATGGAAGGCGGCGCCTTCGGTGGTTCCTTCGGCTTCATGTATGAGCCTGACCGCTATGCCAAAAAGGACGAGATCATGGCCTTCGCAAAAGAAGTCGCGAAGTATGACGGTATCATCACCATCCATCCCCGTGCCTGCTCTGTCGTCAGTGCGGATTATCCCTTGCTGACGAAGAAGTCCCACCTGGAGATGGGCCTGGATGAGGCCATCGAGATCATGGAAGAGAGCGGCTGCCGCCTGGAGTACAGCCACCTGATCTTCACCGGAGCGCGCAGCTGGAAGGTACTGGACAAGATGCTCAAATCCTTCTATGAAGCCAGGGCCCGGGGCGGAAGGATCGCTTATGACAACTATGCCTTCCATTATGGTGCTTCCATCATCACCGTAGTCTTCCCGGAGTGGTATGCGCAGTTGTCCAAGGAAGAGGCGGCGAAGAAGGTCAACCGGATGAAGCTGGAGCTGACGATCCTTATGTATCGCAAGGTGCTGGGCATCGACTGGGAGGATATGGTGGTCGCCTATATCTCCGACGAACATCCGGAGTATGAGGGCAAGACCGTGCTGCAGCTGGCCCAGGAAGCGGGCATGAAACCTCTGGATATGTACTTGAAGCTGGTGGAGGAATCCGACCGGCAGGGCAGCATCTATCTGGGCAAATACTATAATGACGAGATCGTGCATCGCCTGATGGAGGATGAGCTGTCTATCTTCATGACGGATGCCTGGGTCGAGGATAAGGGCCTGCAGAACATCGCGGCCTTCCAGACCTTCCCCCAGTTCTTCGTCCTGGCGAAGCGCTACAATATCCCCGCGGAGAAGATCGTCCGCAAGATGACCGGTGCCACGGTGGACCGCTATGGCATCAAGAACCGTGGATACCTGAAGGCGGGATACAAGGCGGACCTGACCATCCTGGATCCGGAAAAGATCAAGGTGGATGAGTCCAAGCCGGATGCCCGTCCGGAAGGCATCGTGCACGTATATATCAATGGACAGGCAGTCCTCAAGGATGGCCAGTATCTGGGCGGCACCGCAGGCCGTGTGCTGCTGAAAGACGGAACCGAGGTTTGATCATGATGAAGTATCTTGATATCGTAAACGGGCCTCAGAAGGCGTCCTCCATCATCCTGGGCTGCATGCGCATGCCGGCACTCAGCACGGAAGAGGCCGCGCGGATGATCAGCTGCGCCGCGGAAGAGGGCATCAACTTTTTCGACCATGCGACCTGCTACGGAGATGGGGCGGCGGAAGAGCGTTTCGGTGCCGCCTTCCCGCTGACCGGCTTAAAGCGGGATGACGTGATCATCCAGACGAAGTGCGGTCTGCATTTCGACCGACAGGAATTCGACTGGTCCCGGGAAGACATCATCACCAGTACCGAAGAAAGCCTGAAGCGGCTGAAGGTGGACACCATCGACGTGCTCCTGCTGCATCGTCCGGACCTGCTTTATGATCCGGCAGAGGTGGCGGAAGCCTTCGACAAATTATATCGCGAGGGCAAAGTCCGCTGGTTCGGCGTCAGCAATGTGACACCGGGACAGTTGGAGCTTTTGAAGAAATATGTCCAGCAGCCCCTGGTCTTCAACCAGCTGCAGTTCTCCCTGGAGCAGAGCCAGCTGATCGACCAGGCACTGTATGTCAATAACAAGTCCACGGACCGTTCCATCGACCGGGACAATGGCCTGCTGGATTACTGCCGTCTGCATGATATCACCATCCAGACCTGGTCTCCGCTGCAGTATGGTATGTTCGGCGGCTGCTTCATCGATGATCCCCAGTTCCCGGAACTGAACCAGGCCCTGCAGGAGCTGGCGGACGCCTACGGTGTGACCAAGAGCGCCATCGCTATCGCGTGGATCCTGCGGCATCCGGCCCACATGCAGGCCATTGCCGGCACCATGAATCCGCAGCATCTGCAGGAGATCTGCGGTGCGGCCAAGGTGGATCTGACCCACAGAGAATGGTACAAGCTCTACCTGGCAGCGGGCAAATATCTGCCGTAAATGAAAAGAGCACTGACATATCGTCAGTGCTTTTTTGATGGGGCAGATCAAATGATAGGGTTGCCGCATCTGGGACAGAATCTTGCATCATCGTGCAGGAGCGAACCGCACTGCGGGCAGACGTGCGTGCTTCCAGGGGATGTCCATTGTGGCGCGACATCTTCCTGCAGGTAGATCCGCTGCCCACGCGGCCAGTACAGATCATAGGTCAGTGTGCGGACTAGTGTCTGGCCCGGCTCCAAAGTAGCTTTCCAGGTAAGTTTGCCCGTTTCCTTCTGGACTTCGGCGCCGGAGAGCTCCAGAGGCTCCACCAGGACCGTTTCATGCATGGATACAGGCAGCCGATCCTGGATCTCCAGAGACACAGGCTTCGGCAGCTGGGAAAGAATGCGGATCTCATAGGAGAGATGCCGGACCGAACGCTTCTTCAGCAGCTGATCCTGGCGGCGGTCCAAGGTCTTTTCACGGTGGACCCGTACCCGTTCGTCACGGCCCAGAGAAAGCAGGAAATCCTCCTCTGTCGTATCCGGATCGATATGGATCTGGCCGCCATAGACATCATGCAGATACAGGGCGGCATCGATGTTCTGCAGGGGCCAGTCGCTGCCCTTGATGCGGGCCGTAAGCCAGGCTGTAACAGAAAGGGCGGGGATCGCGGTGATCTGATAGGAAGCGGGGATCTGATAGGTCTTCAGATCGGCCAGGCAGCCTGTGGAACCCTGGGGGATCGTTCGGGCACCGGAAAGGGTGTAGGAAGTGATGGTATCCTGGGCCTGCTCATCGGCAAGCGCAGTCTCCGCTTCAAAAAGCTCAGGTAGTTCTGCAGTCACATCCTGGCTTGCTTTGGAGTACCTGGCGTTGGATGGTGCAGAGGTCATCTGGGCATTGCCGTAGGGAGATGGGGCAGAATATCTGGCTGCATAGGGTGGGTTCAAAGAGATATACTGAGGAGGCAGGTCCGGGATCTCCTGAGAAAGGGAGGGGTCGCCGGTGCAGAGAACAAGTTCCTCCGGCGTCCAGTCCTCCGGGGTGGTCTGGACGAGGCGGGCCCGCTGCCGGATCTGCAAAGGTTCCTCGGTGCCCGCAAAACGCAGTTCATACAGGGGGATCCAATGAGCCCGGGATTCCCGGTAGGTCATCGTGCAGGGGCCATCGATGGCTGCATCAGACAGGAGTGTGATGCAGACCAGAGAGCGGCGATCCTGCTCCTGCTGTTCTTGATACTGCTGCAGAAGCTTTTTCTTCTGCACCTGCAGATCCTGGATCTGCTGGAAGATCTGGTCGAAGCGGTCCGGCAGCAAGGCAAGACTTGCATGTACCTCCTCCGGACGCATGTCGCTGCGGCTGGAATAATCACTATTCTGCTTCAACAGTTCCTGCTCCGTCTCCAGGGATTGG
>CADBPG010000083.1 GCA_902796435.1 uncultured Eubacteriales bacterium
AGGGGATGCGGTCATCGGCCTTCAGTCCTTTGCGCATCATGGAATCTCGGATAGTACGTCTGGCAGCGGGATACCCAACCGGGCTGGACAGGCGGTGCTCCTTCGCATCAAGCATGCGGAATTCCACCGGCACATCAAATGGATTATTTACGTTCTGAATGAACTGTTCCAAAGCGGCCCTGTCTTTGTCTCTGAGAGACCTTCCATCGAAAGACCGCACGCTTTTTCTTTTCCGGATCATTTCTTTTGCGGGAAATAGCATGTCAACACCCCTTATAAACTTGTATCTGATACAAGTACATAATACGGAACAGACCAGTGTTTGTCAATATCGAAAACCGAGATACAGCTCCAGAAACCCAGATTTCGGTTTTTTCCTCCATTCTTCCTCAATATCCCAGTGTCAGCTTTGCCGGAAATAGAAGCAAGTGCAGGACCACTTTAGTAAAGAAGAAGATTATAGCACCAAAGGCCAGGAAGCGGGCATTACTGTGGGTTGCTGATTTTGTCCCCCACGACCCAGTAGTCACAAATACCGTCACCTTTGGCAATGGTGTGGTTCCGATACAGTTTCCCGTGCTGCAGCCGGAACATCACCTCGTCCGTGGAACACAGCGCAGGCATCAACTCTGATATACCCTCCCTTTGACAAAACTCGCAGATGGGACAACGGGTAAAATAGTAGAAGCTGCCATCCCGGTGGCGGGATTCATCGAACTGTACGTTCCAGTTGACCGGATACTCCCTGCCATGGGCAGCAAACCAAGCCTCATACTTCCGCATTTCCCGCTCCCACTTCTCCGGTTTCCTGTTCAGGTCCGTCAGACCAAAGAATATACGGACCACCCTGCCTTCCAGCACGTCGGTCATCACCAGTGCCATCTCGTCCGGCATGAGCTTTTTCCCGCTGCCCAGCCATGCCGCCGCAAAGACATAGGCGAAATAAGCGTTCATGGCCATGGGATTGCCGGGGCCCAAATCATCGGCGCGGGCCAGGAGCCTCCTGTATTCTGCCTTGCCCTGCCGGATCGCCTGATCCGCCAGTTCCTCGGAAAACCGTCTTTTGATGCTCTTCTTTATCATCGGAGCAAACAAAGTCCAATAGATTCCAATGTATTTCATGGTTTCTTCTTCCCTTTCACACCAGTGTACAGATCCATGCCGCCAGCGCGGAGGCTGCGGGAAAGATGACCAGCAGTTTCAGCAGCTGACTTTTCAGATTGAACCCGTACTTTCTGCCATGAAACACAGGTTCCACTTCAGGGTAGTAATGCTGAAAGAAGTGAAACCTGCACAGGAGAAACCAGTCTATAAAAATCATGTCATAGGCTTTGTAGATCGTGAGGATAAAGACAAACCGAAGAAAGAACTGCCAAAACGCAAAACCGCTTCTGAGGCCATCCCATATGGAGATGACGCCTACGCCCAGTATTATCGCTGCGCTTATAATCATCAGCTCCCATCCCATTGTCCGGGCACCATAAAACAGTTCCTCCTCTCTCGGTTTTAGACCCTCCCTGGCTTCTTTCGGGGCCGACGAGAAAAGCCTCGTATCCTGGATAAAAGCAACCCCCGCTATCATCAGAAGCGTTACCGCTCCACAGACTGCAACAGCCAGAAATATTGTCAAAAGCATGATGATCTCCTCCTGAGAGTAATTTGAGGTGTATCCTTAGTGGCCAATGGAGTCATCTTTTGTCCGGAACAACAGCCGCGCCTAATATAAGCATCAATCACAGGTTCCTGGTTGTTTTCCTCGCAAGAACAACGATCCAGGGCTTTGACGGATGATGGGCGGTTTTTACTTCGGAAAACCCCGCCCCACTCAGTGCGGTTTCGATCTCTTCCACGGTGTGATTTTTCATGCCCTCAATGATCTTCTCGTATTTCAGGCTGGCTGCGTCCGTGCCGTCTGATTCATTGCAGATCATGAAGTACCCGCCCGGCTTGAGTACCTTTGCCACCTGCTCAAAGCACTTCTCCAGACCAGGCCAAAAATAGATGGTTTCAAAAGCAGTTGCGAGATCGAAGGTATCGGCAGGCAGTTTCAGGTCAGATACATCGCCCTGCTGGACGGTGCAGCGTCCGGCAGTGATCATGGCCTTGTTGTAGTCTCTGGCTTTTTCTACAGACAGATTGGAATAATCGATGGCGGTCACATGCGCTTTCGGATACTTTTTCAGCAGCTCACCGGCGTTGCGTCCGCCGCCGCAGCCAAGGTCAACTGCTTCTAACGGGTGAATATCCGGCAGGTGGGTAATACCCCAATCCGCCAGCTTTGCGTGTCCGGAGTTCATGCCGCTGAGCATCAGCGTTCCCAGAAAGCCCTCAGGCTTCCTTGTCTGGCTTACAAAATTCTTGTACAACCCCATTTTGCATACCTCCTCAAATACTCTTGCTGCGTTCCCAGCCTTC
>CADBPG010000084.1 GCA_902796435.1 uncultured Eubacteriales bacterium
CATGCCGCAGGCCTTGCCCACGGTGGCTCCGCAGCCTGCCCCGTAATTGCCATCCTTATAGTTAGGCTCCTCCAGCGCGAGCTGGGCTGCCTCGTACCCCATGTTGGCATCCGGCCGCACGAAAGGATCGCCCACCGTCAGGTCGAAAATGTCGGACTGGCAGACCAGCGGCACCTTGGTGATGCCCACTTCAAAACCATAGCCCTGCTCTTCCAGATACTGCATCACGCCGCCGGCCGCGTTCAGACCGAAGGCGCTGCCACCGCCAAGGACGATCCCGTGGATCACCTGGGCGGCCATCAAGGGGTTGAGCAGCTGGCTTTCCCGGGATGCGGGACCGCCGCCACGCACATCCAGACCGGCGCGCATGCCCTCCGGGCAGATGAACACGGTACAGCCAGTGCCCGCTTCTTTATTCTCGACCTGCCCGATGTGCAGGTTTTCCAATGCTGTGATCGGTATTTCATGCATGACTTTCATTACTCCTCTGACTCGTCTTTTAATTGTTCGATCTGCCAAAGCCATCCATCGGCATGATCGGCGTATTTCTTCAGTTCCGGATACTCCGCTTCTTCGCTTAAGGTCTTTTCTTTTCGGGCCCAGCGCTCGACCTCCGTCCATTGATCCTGCAGAACGCTCAGATCGATCATCTTTTGATAATCTATGAGCAGGTTCTCATAGCTCAGGAACGTTTTCGCCCTCTGCGCGATGGCTTCATCGATCGCAACCGCCTGTGCATACCACTGCGCTGCTTCTGCGTAATCATTATCATTTTCGCAGTATTCACCGGCCTTCACATATCCAAAGGCAAGATCCATCTGCGCTTCGATCTGGTCAGAACTCGCAGAAAGGCGCTTAGCAATGCTGATCAGTTTCTGGTTCCAGGCATTTGCTTCACTCATCAGCCCTCTTTTTTCCTGATTGTCGCTCAACCGGGAATACAGGCCGACCAATGTTTGCTGCATAGCGCTTTCTTCTGTCGCGTCCGAGATGGGCTCAAGGATCTTCAGCGCCTGCTGATACCGCTGGTCCGCGTCTGCCAGATCATTGCTTTTTCTATCCAGGTCTCCTCGTCGGACATAACTGCTCGCCAGATCCATCTGCGCCGTCAGAGTTTCCGTCTCTGCGGCTTGTTTTTCAGTGATACCTATCAGGAGATCATACCATTTGCCGGCTTCTGTATAGTCCTCTTGTTCCTCCGCAAGCTTGCCCAACTGCTCCACGATACCGGTCAGTATTCCTCGATCTCCGGTTTCCGCCGCGATCGTTTCCTTGATGGAAAATGCCTGCAGAAGATGGCCCTTGGCCTCAGGAAAGTTTCTTTCGCCGATATACAGACGTCCCAGGGCGATGTGGCTTTCGGCCATGCTGTTGCGTACGTATTCCATCCCGTTCTCCTGACGGAGATCCTCCAGGATCTCCAAAGAGCGCCGGTACCAGGAAACGGCTTCCTCTATGTGCCCTTCTCGTCTTTCAAGGTCTCCCATCTGGCGGCAGGTGATCGACAGGTTTCTGCTTGTGCTCGCGTTCTTGTCCTCCGCCAAGATCTTTTCCATGAGGCGGATCGATGCCAGACTCCATCGTTTTGCCTCTTCGATCTGCCCTGCTTTCAGGCAGACCCTGGCGATCTTATAATAGCCATTGGTCAAATGCCGCTGGGCCTTGGGATAGCCATGGTTTTCTTCCTCATGCGCACAGTCGATCAACTGTTCGAAGGTCCTCCGGGCCGCGGTCAGATCTCCTAAGTCTGTCTCCATATCGCCCAGATCCCAGAAGGCACGTGTGCTCTGGTCCAGATGTGCTTCCGTAGGTTCTGCGGCTGCTTCTTGTCGCAGCCGGTCGGCTAACCTTCTCTGCCAAGCGACCGCCGCCTGATAGTTTCTCGGCACGCCTTCCCCGTTTTGATACATGGAGACCAGTTTCTCCATGGCCTCCGGCAGACCTGCCTCGGCAGCGGCCTGGATCAGCCCATAGGCCTTCTCGAAATCCACCTCGACGTCGATGCCGCTCAGGTACGCCAGACCGATCAGGAAATTATGTGTAGGATCCTGACTGTGCTCCAACAATGCAATATGCTGCATCTTTTCACGCACCTGCAGTGCGGCCTGCTCAGGCGGCAGGCTGGGATCGATGCCCGCAAACAGCTGCATCAGGATCTCGCTGTCCGTTTCCTGCGCCTGGATCGGAAGGATGGGCATGCCGCAGGCTTTTGCTTCCGGATATTCAATGTCCATGACATAATTGGGGATCTCCAACAGGCGGGGCGTAACGACCAAAGCGAACAGCTTGCTCTTCTGCATCGCTTCCGCGATCGCCTCGTTGAAATTCTCGCCCGGCGTCAGGAATTCATCATACCAGATCGCGATATCCCGGCAGTAGGGGTTTTCGTGGATCAGGCGCATGATCTTCTGCGCGTAGGCCCGGTCCTTCTTGCGATAGCTCAAAAAGATATAGGCATCAAACGCTTCCCGGATCCTCTGGGCCATCTCATTGCTGACCAGGACGGACTCCAGGTACTTTTTCAGTTTCTCTTCATAAGAGATCGCCGTCGGATCCTCATCCAACGCACTTTTGTCCAGAAACTGCAGATCCCCGCAGATGCGGTTGAAATCCCGTTCCAGACCCGGTTCCTGCATCAGTGGCAGGATCGGAATGTGGTGTTCAGCCGCAAACTGGAACTCCTGCTGTCTTGCCATGTTTTCCTGGAAAAGAAAATGTGCGGTGATGGGCACCACGAACAACTGCATCTGGGCAAGGTCTGCATAAAAAGCATCCATGTCCGTGATCTGCTGGCCGGGTTCATGATACCAGATGGCTGCTGTACGCGCACATTTGAAGATTTCTTCCGTGATCGGCGTGAAAAAACGTTCAAAATCCGCCTCATGGGCACAATAATAGACACGTGATTTCTCACGTGGATCGGCACCTCCAAAGGTCTTATAGGATAACCCTTGATATTCTGACATTTGTTTCTTTCCTGTTTATGTTTCTATTCTGCCGGTTTGCTCCAGGCAAAGCA
>CADBPG010000085.1 GCA_902796435.1 uncultured Eubacteriales bacterium
CACCCTTGCCTTCGGCTATGTCCTTCCCACTACCGGGCGGATTCGGGACTTTCACCCGTTAGAAACGTGCGCCGCCGGGCGCACGACGAAAAACACCGGAGCTCTGGATTTCAGAACTCCGGTGTTCTTTTTTTGTATTACGGGCATCGACTGATATATTCCAGGATCTGCTCCGTGGCATCATCGAGATTTTCCGCCGGTCCGACGGCAAAGGATGACTGGCTGCGGGCCAGGATCCACTGAAAACTGCCCTGCGTCACAGGTGTAAAATAGTTGTTGAAGAACTCCTGGAACATGGGTGAAAATGCTTCTGGAACCGCATCGAACCGGAAATTGATCATACCCTCGGGCAGGCTATAATTGAACTCTTCATATGCAAGAGTCCCCTTCATGCGGACCCAGCCACTATCCATCATATCATCGCCGGTCATCACCCGCTCCCGCATCTGCATGGAGAAACGATCCGGTTTGAAAGCAAAATGAAAGACCCAGCCCTTCATCTCCAGTTCAGAACTCTGCAAAAGCTTAGGTTCCAAGGTGTTCAGATACTGGAATTTCATCCGTCGGTGGAAAGGTTGTGGCAGCGGCACAAAAATGGCTAACAGCAACAGTCCGATCACGATCCAGCCGATATTTCTTTTCCATCGGCCCTTTTTCCGCGGCCAGCGTTCTTTGATGGGCTTGCGTTTTTTTCCTTCCTGATCGACCGGCTCTCCGTTCAGGATCATGCCCTGTGATGAAGAATATATTTCATGAAATGGCTTGCTCATGGTCCACGCCTCCTATAGGATGACCATACCACAAGCATCCCATGCCTGTAAACGATCTGGGATAAATGTTGCGTTCGTGGGATAAATGCCCCTTACAGCAGCTGTTCCAGAAGATCCAGGTCCTCCATCGTGGTGGACCAGCTGGTCGCGAACCGCACCACACTGTGGGTCTCATCCGCAGGCTCCCACACGCTGAAGTCGACCTCTTTGCGCAGTGTTTCCAGTTTCTCGTTCGGAAGGATCACGAACTGCTGGTTCGTGGGCGATTTCCAGGCAAAGGCATACCCCTTGGTCCGGAAGATCTCCTTCAGGCGCTCGGCCATCTGGATCGCATGCTGGCTGATCTCCATATACAGACCGTCCGTGAACAATACGTCAAAGGGGATCCCGGTCATCCGGCCCTTCGCAAGCATGGCGCCGTGCTGTTTGACCATCGTGATGAAATGACGGGGTGCGGGGGATCCGCTGAACACCACCGCTTCTCCGATGGGTGCACCGACCTTGGTCCCGCCGATGTAGAAGACATCGCACAGGCTGGCCAGCTCCGCCATGGTCATGTCCGCCTCGAGGGAAGCCAGACCGTATCCCAGGCGGGCTCCGTCGATGAAGAGCTTCATGTCGTATTTCCGGCACAGATCGTACAATCGTGCCAGGGTTTCTTTCGGGTACAAGGTCCCCATCTCCGTCGGATAGGAGATATAGATCATGCCCGGGAAGACCATATGGTCATGGGACTCGTCCTGATAGAAGGTTTTGATGTAGGCCTCGACCTCCTCCGGATCCAGAAGTCCTGCATGGGACGGCAGGCACAGGACCTTATGCCCTGTATACTCCACCGCGCCGGCTTCATGGACTTGGATATGGCCGGTGGTGGCCGCGATCACGCCCTGCCAAGGCTCCAGCATGGTGCTGATCACCGTTTCGTTGGTCTGGGTGCCGCCGGTCAGGAAGAAGACCTCTGCCTCCGGTTTCTGGATCGCAAGGCGGATCTTTTCTGCCGCACGGCTGCTGTAGGCATCCATACCATAACCGGGCAAGGGTTCCAGATTGGTCGCGGCATAGGCCTCCAAGATCCTTGGGTGCATGCCTGTCGTATAATCACTGGCAAATGAAATCATAAAACTAACCTCTAAACTGTACGCAGGACCTTCCAGGCTTCCACCAGCCGCTCCAGGCTCCAGGCCGCGTTGGCCGGACTGGTGGATGGTAGGCAGATCATGGGGATCTGCGTGGTCTGATATTTCTCAAACATTTCCGCGGAACGTTTTCCATTGGTAAAGATCCGGCAGATCTGGCCCGTCTCGAAGATCGGGGTCAGGTCTGCCGGTTCCACGTTCCTGATGGTACTGTCACTGGAGCCTTTGATGTCGCAGGCTTCGATCGAATCATATAAAGCGATCCGGTGCCGGAGCGCAAAGGCCCGTTTCTCCTCGATCGAGTTCAGGTCCTCCTCTTCGTAGACCCGGGCCAGGACCTTCCAGAAACGGTTCTGTGGATGCCCGTAGAAGAAGGCCTGCTCTCTGGACTTGATCGATGGAAAGGATCCCAGGATCAGGATCCTGCTATTAGCGTCGTACAGAGGACCAAAACCATGGGTAGCGTGGGCGTATTCCATGATGGTCGATCAGCCTTTGCGCTTACGGGACAGATATTCGTCCAGTTCTTTCTTGATGTTCTCCGGGATCTCCCGCTTGACCGGGCACACTGCCGCGTCAGCCATACGGGCGGTAAAGGCAGAAATGAAGGCTCCATCCGCAAGTAGCTGTTCATCGGACAGAAGATCCATGGTGTCATACCGGTTATGGATCGTCGCCTGGCTGGGGTTGGCCGCCCGGGCGAAGGACAAGGCCGGAACGCCCTGGTCCGCGAAGGGTGTGGAATCACTGGAGTATACGCCGGAGCGCACATTGATGCTGAAACCGATCTCCGCGGCCATGTACTTGATATAAGAGACCAGTGCGTCTTCCGCGCTGACACAGCCGATGAACTTGCCCATGTAGGTGCCGATCATATCCAGGTTGATGTTCAGGCAGATCTTCTCCAGTTCTTCTGCATGGTCCTTGACATAGGCCTTGGAGCCCAGAAGACCGCGCTCCTCGCTGCCGCAGAACACGAACCGCAGACCATAGCGGTGCGGCGCATTCTTGATCAACGTATCCATGACGCACAGCAGGCCGATGCAGCCGGACATATTGTCATAAGAACCGTGAGACAGCGGCGTCGTATCATAATGGGCGGAAAGTACGATCCACTCATCGGACGTACCGGGGATCTCTGCGACCACGTTGCGGGACTCGCCGCTGTATTCCGTCTGGTCGATGACGATCTTGGCACTCTGCACGCCCGCCTTGATCAGCTTGAAGGCTTCCTTCGCGTTGATATTGGCACCCAGGATCTTTTCCTTCTCGCCGCGTACATAGGGGCGCAGTTCCTTCTGGTCGATATCATTGTCCCGATACCGCAGGTTGCCATCATAAGTGATCACGCCCACGGCGCCATTGTCGATCAGGTCCTGATAAGTAAAGAACGGGATGCCGGTATCCAGCATGACGATCTTCCCCCGCACCTTGGTCAAGGATACGGGATCCACGCTGGGCAGATACACGAAGGGTGCATCCACCGTGCCGCTGCCGCTCAGGCGATATCCTTCACAGGGCACTTCCGCGGCGGTGCCGTTGGCATAGGTCACATACAGGCGGGCCGAATGCATGTCGGCCATTTCCACCGGAAACGGTTCCAAATGTGCCTCAGCGCCGATGGAACGGCACTGCTCTGCCAGATATTCCGCCACCCGCAGTTCCTCTGCGGAACCGCCGGTATGGACGAAATCAGTATCTTTTAAAATCTGTCGTACTTGTCTCTTGTTCATCTTGTCTGACTCTTTTCTATTGCTTCCCAAAGGCCATTCAGATACGCCGCACCTAGCGCACGGTCATACAGACCATATCCGGGCATGGCGACCTCGTCCCAGATCATGCGGCCGTGGTCCGGACGGATCGGTCCGTCAAAGCCGATGTCATACAGGGCCTTCATGATCTCATACATATCGAAGGTACCGTCGGAGGAAAGATGGGCGGCTTCTTCAAAGTTGGTCGGAGAATGGAACTTCAGGTTGCGCACGTGGGCGAAATGGATCCGACCCTTCAGGGAACGGATCATATCCGGCAGGTCGTTCTCCAGGTTGGTACCGTAGGAACCGGAACAGAAGGTGACACCGTTATGGGGATCGTCCACCATCTGCATCATGCGCAGGATGTTTTTCTTATTGATGATGATGCGCGGCAGGCCGAAGACGCTCCAGGCAGGATCATCCGGATGGATGGCCATCTTGATGTCATACTTGTTGCAGACCGGCATGATCCGCTCCAGGAAATACTTCAGATTCGCGAACAGCGCTTCATCATCGATCTCCTTGTACATCTCGAACAGTTCCTTGACGTGCTCCATGCGTTCCGGCTCCCAACCGGGCATGACCGTACCGTTCATGTCACCGGCGATGGAATCGAACATCTTCTCCGGATCCAGCGCATCCACCGCTTCCTGGGTATAAGCCAGGACCGTGGATCCGTCGGGACGCATGCGGGCCATTTCCGTACGTGTCCAGTCAAAGACCGGCATAAAGTTGTAGCAGACCAGATGGATGTCCTCCAGGCCCAGATTCTCCAGCGTCTGGATATAATTGTCGATGTACAGGTCACGGTCCGATGCACCGGTCTTGATGGCATCATGTACGTTGACGCTCTCGATACCGCTGATGTGCAGGCCGGAGGCTTCGACCTCCTCCTTCAGCGCACGGATCCGCTCACGGCTCCAGACTTCTCCCGGCTGGGTATCGTATAACGTCGTGATCACTCCGGTCACACCGGGGATCTGCCGGATCTGCTTCAAAGTAACGGTATCAAAAGCGGACCCGTACCAGCGTAATGTCATTTCCATATTGTTTTCCTCCTGTTTATAAACGTTTTTCTTTACCACCTTTGCTAAGCTGACCGCTGCCGATGCGGTCCGCCCAGCGCTCCGGATAGAACTGATAATACGAGGTGTGTGTACGTTTGCGGTACCTGCCCAGCCGCTTGCTGTTGGCCCAGATCAAAGAAGGCACCGCAATCACCGGCAGATACAGAAGCCCCAGCCAGGCCGACTGGAAGGTGTGACCGTATTCATGATACAGGATCCGTTCTTCCTGGTTTTCCAGATCTTGCTCCAGAAAAACGAACATACCGATCGCCATATTGCTTTCTCGGTTCCAATAGGTAGCGATCGCGTTATGATACCGGAAGCTTCTGGCCCCTCTGATATGCAGGTACAGCCAGATCAGTCCGCCGATCAGGTTCAGCGGCAGCCCCCAGGTGCATTGCAGGATATAATAGATGACCCGTCCGGCCATGTGTACAAGCCCCCTGTGAAAAAAGCTCCACCCTGGATTCAGAGCGGAGCCATGAATTATTCTTTTCTTACTTTTTGGTGAACTCGAGCTCGAAATCCTGAATAGACAGAGTGATCACACCATCTTTGATTGTTCCGCTGATACTCTCGCCTTCGTAGGAAAGCTCGATATTCTCGCCATTGATCTTGTAATCGACCTCTTGTTTCTCCCCATCGACCTCAAAATCGCATTTGCCGCCGGACTTCAAGGTAAGCAGGAACATGTCCTCCAGAGAACCTTCGCCGCCACCCAGGCCATACAGCGAATTTGCCTGTTCGATATCCATGCCCATGAATTTGGTCAGCTTATAGGTACCGGTCACCTTGCTGCCGCCAGAGCAGCCGACCAGCATCATGATGGCCACGACCAAAAGCACGAGGGAAATCATTCTCTTTTTCATTTGCTTTCTCCTTTTCATCATTTCCTTTATTCTTACAAAAAACGATTAAGTACCTATACCATAACAGGAATTGGGGGTTTTGTCAATTCATCATTTGCTTGCATTTTGCCCAGTCTGGCCTTCTTCGGAGATCCTGATCCGCTCCTGCCCCAAAGGACATAATGTGGGTGACAATGGATATCGAATAGGGCACGGAATTCACTCCTCTGAAATACACTTATCCTCCATCGCCATTTTCATCCAATCATATTATTTTTCATCCAAGTATACTGCGATTTGGACGAAAGCTATTTGCTGTCAGTACGAATGTAGAATGTACTTCTTCCGGATTCTTCCCGAATGATAAATCCCTCATCAGTAAGTTTCTTAAGTGCCGCAAGGGCCGAGGACCTTTCTATGCTTGGACAATGAGCTACAACCTCTGCTCCTGTAAATTTTCCGATTTTTTCCTCAGTATACTTTTTGACAATGTCATATGCCGTACTTCCATTTCTGGTATCGGACATTAAGCCTACTCTTTCTTCGAACTCTGTATAACATGCCAAAATAACCTGAAGCATATATCTAATAAATGGTGTCGGATCATTTTCCTCTTCATACCAACCGGCATCTGCTGCTTCAAGGGTATCGTAGTATCGATCCTTTGTTTTCTCAATTTGCTTTTCTATACTGATATACTTTCCCACACTATATCCGTTTTTATACAAAAGAAGTAATGTATCTCAGCTGTTCAAGGATAAAGTCCAGGTATTCTTTTGTTGATGCCATGTGAGTCTCCTATGCATTCACAAGTTTCAGGAACTTTTTTTCG